>JABDII010000369.1 GCA_013003805.1 Gemmatimonadales bacterium | reverse complement strand
CATACGCCCCTGCACTGCCGCGAATTTTGGGTTAGCTTCAATCGACGAGGCAGCAGCCAAACCCGCTACTCTACTGAGGTTTCCATGGGTCTGACGGACGGCGCCAGGAGCGTCATCGCCAAGTTCGAGGTCCTCAAGGATCTCGAACCCAAGGTGCGAGAGCTCATGGCGGAGCATGAGGAAAAGCGCCAGCTCTGGTTCCCCTCCGAGCTGCTTCAACCGGAAGAGGGCGAATCGCCGGAAGAGCACGCGAAACAGCTACGGCACCGCGCGGCGGGGATCCCCGATTCGGCCCGAACCGCCATCGCCCTCAACCTGCTCACCGAGGAAGGGCTCCCGCATTTCCACCGACTGCTGGCGGTGTATTTGGGTGACGACACCTTCTGGCGCGCGTGGAACAATCTCTGGACCGCCGAAGAAGACCGGCACGGCGTCGTGCTGCACGACTACGTGCGTGAGACGGATCTGCTGGACCAGCGTGGCCTCGACGCGCTCCAATTCTCGTATCTCAGGAGCGGGTTCCACCCCGAATGGGATCGCGATCCGTACCGCGTGTTCGCCTACACCAGCCTGCAAGAGCGGGCCACCCAGCATTCCCATAGTGAAACGGGCAAGGTTGTCGCCGAGTACGAGCCGCTCTTGGCGAAGATCCTCCGGATCGTGGCCGGCGAGGAGGCACGCCACTACAGCTTCTACCGGACGATTTTCACTGAGATCCTCAAGCGAGACCCCGATGAGGCGCTCCACTCCGTGTCACTTATCCTGCCGGCGCTCCAGATGCCCGGGGTGAACATGCCCGGTTTCAGTAAGTTCGCCGATGTCGTGCGGCGAGCCGGGATCTACGGACCGCGGGATTACCTGAAGATCGCCCAGGAGCAGATCCAGCTCTGGAAGATCGAGAGCTTGACGGGGCTGAACGAATTGGGGCGAATGGCCCAAGAGAAGATCATGGCCATCCCCGACCGCCTGAGGCGCGTCGCGGAGCATATCGAGCTTCGGAGTGATTCAAAGACCTTCAGCTTCGAGGTGGTGTTCAATCGTGAGTTTGCGCTCCCGTAGGAGCCTCCGAACCGTTACACTCAGCGCCGTAGCGGCAATGCTCGCCTGTGGCGGCGGGGACCAGCCACGCTCCGGCGGATCGTCGAACGCCCCCGTGGTCACCGCGCGGGTAACCGACGACGCCACGGCACTCGGTCAGGAAATCTTCGAGCTCGCCGACCGCACCATGGACTACATCGGATCCCACCGCGGACGCGTGCCCGGATCCTTGCGCGACCTCGGCATCGATAGCCTCACCCCGACCACCGCGCGCTCCCTGGCCATCATTGACAAGATTCCGGTCATCACCGTGGAATATCGGCGATCCGATGGACACCAGCTGTCCGCCTGTTCGGGGACCCATGAGGTCCTCGAACAGTCCACCCTGCGTGGCGAGTTTACCCTCACGTGCCGGTGGCTCTCCGGGGCGGAAGACACCGTGAACGTGAGCCGGGAGGTAGGCCGCTGAGCGTTCTCGTCGTGGCCCGGGTGGTGGTCGCCCTGGCCCTCGCCTATGCGTCCGCTGTCGCACTCACCGACTGGGCTATCCGCACCAAACGTCTGAGCCCGATCGGGCGCTGGCAGCGCTTCATCCGCGGCATCAGCGAGCCGGTCACACGGCCCCTCGAGCAGCGGGTCATCCGGGCTGGCGGTAATCCGGTGGACGCCCCGTTTTGGCTGTTCGGCCTCGTCGTGGTCGGGGGCCTCGTCCTCCTTTGGTTCATCGGTTGGGTGGGAAGACCGCTGAGCCGGTATGCTCGCATGATAGAGGCAGGTCCAGCCGGCTGGATTCTGGCGGTGGTAACGATCGCCTACTACGTGCTCACCGTCGCGATCTTCATTCGGGTCATTGCCAGCTGGTTCGGGGTGGGACGATTCAACCGTTGGATGCGGCCGGTCATGGCGCTCACCGACTGGATCGTCGAGCCCATCCGCCGCGTGCTACCGACGTTTGGCAGATTCGACCTGAGCCCGCTTGCCGCATGGTTGCTGATCTTGCTGGCCCGAACGCTCGTGGTCATGATCATCATCCCGCTCATCCCCGCTTGAAGCCGGTCAGCGCAACATCAGTGGGTGTCCGCATACGGATCCAGGTCCAACCGCGGGCGTCACGCACCGAGGTAGTGGGGTCCCACGGCGACGCCATCAAGGTCCGCCTGGCCGCCCCGCCGGTGGACGGCGGCGCCAACCAGGCCTTGATCCGGCTGGTGGCATCGACCCTGCGGGTCCCGCGGTCGGCCGTGACGGTGAGGGCAGGCCATGCTGCGCGCCGGAAGGTGGTCGACGTCGTCGGCCCGAGCGTCGAGCAAGTAGCGCGAGCATTTGCCAGAGAAGAGGGGCGATAATGGGCGCCGGGCCGCCTCGGGCTTGATTCGCGCCCCGACCGGTGTAAGCTTGTGAACGACAATCGGATCGTACGTGGTGATTTGCGCAGCTTGCGGCCACGCTAAACAAACCGCTAAAACGCCCGCCCGGAGCGCTTTAGCTTCGGGTTTTCGCATGTAATGGAGATCTGGTGAACCGACACGAGAGCACATCGTCAACCTCCGCCGCCACGCTGGCGCGCTCCGAGCGGCTCGGGCTGCTCGAGCCGCTATTGGAGCAGAGTATCCTGCTTCTGGATGGGGCGATGGGCACCATGATCCAACGCCTCGGGCTCGAGGAGGCCGACTACCGGGGGGAGCGATTCGCCCAGTCTCCCCACGATCTCAAGGGCAACAACGACCTCCTTTGCCTGACCCAACCGGACATGATCCGGGATATCCATCTCGCTTACCTCGAGGCGGGTGCCGATATCATCGAGACCAACTCCTTCAACGCCAATGCGATGTCGATGGCGGACTACCACCTGGAGGACCTGGTCTTCGAGCTGAACCGGGAGGCGGCCAATCTGGCGCGTACCGTCGCGGATCGGGTGGAGGACCAAACGGGAGGCCCACGCTACGTGGCGGGAGTCCTCGGGCCGACCAACCGCACCGCGTCAATCTCCCCGGACGTGAACGATCCCGGATTCCGGAACGTCACCTTCGACCAGTTGGCCGCAACGTACAGCGACGCCGTGGCGGGGCTGCTCGAAGGCGGCGCCGACCTCCTCCTGGTCGAGACCATTTTCGACACCCTGAACGCGAAGGCGGCCCTATTCGCGATCGAGCGCCAATTCGAAGCGCTCGGCATGCGCGTACCGATCATGATCTCGGGCACCATCACCGACGCGAGCGGACGTACGCTGTCAGGCCAAACGACGGAAGCGTTCTGGAACTCCGTCGCGCATACTCGCCCACTCAGCGTGGGCCTCAACTGTGCCCTCGGCGCACGGGATCTGCGCCAGTACGTCCAGGAACTGGGTCGGGTCGCGCCGGTGTACGTATCGACCCACCCCAATGCAGGTCTCCCGAACGAATTCGGCCAGTACGACGAAGGTCCGGAATTCATGGCGAGCGTGCTGCGCGATTTTGCCGCGAGCGGCCTGGTAAACATCATGGGAGGTTGCTGCGGTACGACGCCGGAGCACATCCAGGCCATGGCGGCTGCCGTAAAGGGTGTCGCGCCACGAACCCTTCCTACCATTTCCCCCTACTGCCGCCTGAGCGGGCTCGAGCCACTCACCATGGGCCCCGACACGCTGTTCGTGAACATCGGGGAGCGCACCAACGTGACCGGCTCGCGGCGATTCGCCCGACTCATCAAGGACGGCCGCTATGACGAGGCGCTGGGAGTGGCCCGGGAGCAGGTGGCCAACGGGGCTCAGTTAATCGACGTGAACATGGACGAGGCCATGCTCGACTCGGAGCAGGCCATGGGGACGTTTCTGCGGTTGATCGCCGCGGAGCCGGATATCAGCCGGGTGCCGGTGGTGCTCGACTCGTCCAGATGGTCCGTCATCGAGGCGGGACTCAAGTGCCTCCAAGGGAAGGGGGTGGTGAATTCCATCAGCATGAAGGAGGGCGAGGCGGAGTTCCTCCGCCAGGCCGCGCTGGTCCGCCGCTATGGCGGCGCGGTAATCGTCATGGCGTTCGACGAACAGGGACAGGCCGACACGGTCGAACGCAAAGTCGAGATCGCGACGCGAGCCTACCGGCTCCTCACCGAACAGGCTGGCTTCCCACCGGAAGACATCATTTTCGATCCGAACATTTTCGCGATCGCGACCGGCATCCCTGAACACGACGGCTATGCCGTCGCATTCATCGAGGCGACGCGCCGGATCAAATCCACGCTGCCCCACGCCCTGGTAAGCGGCGGGGTGAGCAACGTCTCGTTCTCCTTTCGCGGCAACGATGGCGTCCGCGAGGCTATCCACTCGGTCTTTCTCTACCACGCGGTGCAGGCCGGCATGGACATGGGGATCGTCAACGCAGGGCAGTTGACGATCTACGATGATATTCCGCCGGATCTCTTAGAACGAGTGGAAGATGTGGTGCTCAACCGGCGGCCGGACGCAACCGAACGACTGGTGGCCATCGCCGATACCGTCGAAGGGCACGATGCCGCGGAGGCCCACGATCTGTCGTGGCGTAAGGCACCGGTTGAGGAGCGCCTATCACATGCCCTGGTGGAAGGTATCACCGACTACATCGTGGAAGACACCGAGGAAGCCCGCCAGCGCGCCGCCCGGCCGATCGAGGTGATCGAGGGGCCGCTCATGGTAGGGATGAACGTAGTGGGAGATCTCTTCGGCGCCGGCAAGATGTTCCTCCCCCAGGTGGTGAAGAGCGCTCGGGTCATGAAGCAGGCGGTGGCGCAT
>JABDII010000428.1 GCA_013003805.1 Gemmatimonadales bacterium | reverse complement strand
GGGATGCGCCTTGCCGGCCACGTCCCCGCCGAAGTCGGCCTCGCGCGGGCCCTCGCGGCGGGATACTGGAGCATCGATCATCTCGATGGGTACGCCGAAGCCATGGTGCCCGAAGGAACGACTGGCGGTGGGGGGTTCTTCGGACTGAGCCTGGCGCGGAACTTGGATGAAGCCAGGATCGATTCCCTGGCCAAAGAGACGCGTGCGGCTGGCGTGTGGAACGTCCCCACCGAGGTCTTGATCGATAATATCGTGGCCGGGGAGGAACCTGACGTCATGGCCCAGTGGCCGGAGATGCGGTACGTCTCCCCGCGCACCGTCGAGGGATGGACCGACCGGACCAACCGCCAGCGCGATGCCGTCGCACTCGAAGCACGATGGCGCTTCGTTTCGATTCGGCACCAACTCATCAAGGCGCTCTACGATGCGGGAGCCGGGGTCGTGCTTGGGTCGGATGCGCCTCAAGTGTGGAACGTCCCGGGTTTCTCTGCTCATCGTGAGCTGGCGCTCATGGTCGATGCCGGTCTCACGCCCTATCAGGCCATGGAAATCGCGACCAGCAACGTGGCGCGATTCCTGGATGCTCAGGACGAGAGTGGAACGATTGCGGTCGGGAAGCGGGCAGATCTGATCCTACTCGATGCAAACCCTCTGGCCGATATCACCGCCACCTCCCGGCGGGCCGGCGTAATGCTGCGGGGCAGGTGGCTCTCGCGGGCCGAGATCGAGGAGCGGCTGGCGCAGTTTGCGAATCCTTGAATCTCGGGACGCACTCCTACCTTTTCCCTTGCTCGAAGGTATGACACCATGACGAAGAAGATCACGAAATCCGATGCAGACTGGGCCCGAGAGCTCACCCCCGAACAGTTTCGGATCGCCCGGCAGAAGGGGACGGAGCGTGCCTTCTCAGGCGCCTATTGGGACACCAAGGACGGCGGCCTCTACCGATGCGTGTGTTGCGGGCATCCGCTGTTTTCCTCGGACACCAAGTACGATTCGGGAACAGGATGGCCCAGCTTCTGGGCGCCTATCGCTCCAGACCATGTCACCACCGAGGCGGATACCAGCCTCGGTATGCGGCGGATTGAAGTGCTCTGCAGTCAGTGTGATGCCCACCTCGGCCATGTTTTCGAAGACGGACCGGCCCCGACGAGCCAGCGATACTGCATCAATTCGGCTTCTCTCGAATTGGACCGAGATCAAAACGAAGAGTGATGCGCATCACTCCGCCGTCTGTGCTGTGCCGTGTCGGCCCCGCAGTGTGTGTCCGTATGGGTGAAATCCGGCCCGGCGGATCACTACCCATCCGATGACAACACCGGCGCTCTGGACCAAGAAATCGGTAATGTCCATAAATCGACCGGCGATGAGGAGCTGACTCAGCTCCGTCAGAGCCGCCAGGTAGATGCCAGGGAAAAAGCTCTGGAGCAGGCCCTGTTGCCGGAGTGGCCAAACGGCGAGCAACGCGCCGAGTGGAAGGTACAGGAAAAACCCGGCGGAAACGTCCACCACGCTGAACAAGTCCAATCGCTGTCCCAAGGATGCCAGCGGGACCCACCAATGTTCGAACAGGTTGTACGCAATGATGCTCGGGTCGATTTCGGGAACGAACGGTCGCCAAGCCCAAAGACAGATGACGAAGGAATGGAGCAGGAACAGACCGAGCGGCCGCCGATAGCCCCTCAATTGGCGTGTGAGCTCCGGGAGCCAGAGCACGGCAGCCACAGCGCCCAGAGTGACGCCGAGCGCGTGGGCGACGAATGGGCCAAGCTGGATAGGCTGGCCGAGGAATCCGTGCCCGACCTCCGCCAGAGCGAAGAGGAAAACGCCGGCTGCGGAAACCCGAAGGCCAGCCTGCCGATAGGACAGGCCCTGCTCCACCATAGCCGCCACACCATAGGCACCTACGGGTAGGAAGATCAGGATGTCGCCTATGGGGATCGGCAGGATGGAGCCCAACTCGAACAGATCGACGGAGACCCGAAATCGCCCGAACGGCCCGCCGTACACGTTAGGATACGCGGCCTGTCGGAAGAGTGGAATGAGCGCCTCGGCGAATGCCGCCGTCACGTAGGAGCCGGCAAGGGTTATGGTGGGGATCCCGACGAAAGACCGCCCACCCCGCTTGGATCGGATGATAAGCACCAGCGTGAGGAGTACCAAGGCGCCGACGCCACTACCGGCCGTGTTGGTCAGGACGTCGACCACGCTTGCGCGTCTGAGGGCCGACCAGAGCTGAAGGCTCTCGACCGTCAGGCTGATGCCAGCGCCGGTAATGACCGCGTTGCGAAGCGAGGCCCACACCTTCGTACCGGGCCCCGTGATCATCCATACAGCACCCCAGCCCGCAAACAAGACGACATTCCGTACCGCGTCGACGGCATCGCTCGGGGCCAGCGACGGATGGAGTGCTCGCCCTAGGCGCGCGGCAATGTTCGTCCAATCCGGGTCGAAGCTGAACGGCGACAGCGTCGCCAGGAGGAGAACTCCGACATACGCGAGACGGGTCGGAGTGCGCCAGCGACGGATTCGCTCGGCGAGTTCGGCCACGTAGTTGTCTCTCCCTACGATGCCTGGCGGGTGAATCGCTGGAACCGCCAGGGCCCACTCGGTTCGCGGATCACACAGGGGTCTGAGCAGTAGGGGAATGCCC
>JABDII010000401.1 GCA_013003805.1 Gemmatimonadales bacterium | reverse complement strand
ATCACGGTCCGGAGGTAGGCCACCGCGTCGTCGCGCGTCAGGGCCATGGGCACGCACGGCCCGCTCGTCATAAACGCCACCAGCTCCTCATAGAACGGCCGTCCCCGATGCACCTCATAGAAGGCCTCGGCCTCGGCTCGGGTGAGACGGATCATCCGCGCTGCCTTGAGGACGAATCCCTCATGCTCGAGCTGTGCCAGAATCAACCCTGTGCGTCCGGCTTCGACCGCATCGGGTTTGATGATGCCGAGCGTCATCGTCGCCACAGTAGTCCCTCGCGTTAGAGCTTTGCCTCGAGCAACGTGACCACTTCGGCCGGTCGCTTCATGACACCAATTCCGGCCGCCTCGAACGCGGCCATCTTCTCAGCTGCCGTGCCCGACGATCCGGAGATGATCGCTCCGGCATGCCCCATCCGCCGCCCTTTGGGCGCAGTCTGGCCGGCAATGAAACCCACCACCGGCTTGCTGACCTGGTCGGTGACGAATTGAGCCGCGTTCTGCTCGTCCGTGCCGCCGATCTCACCGATGATCACGATGGCATCGGTAGCGGGGTCGTCTTCGAATGCCCGGAGGCAATCGATGAAGTTGGTACCGATGATCGGGTCGCCCCCGATGCCCACACACGTGCTCTGGCCCATGCCGTGCCGAGTGAGATGGTTGACGACCTCGTACGTCAGCGTCCCACTGCGCGAGACCAGACCCACCCGGCCTGGAGCGCAGATATTGCCCGGGATAATGCCCACCTTGGCGACGCCAGGCGTGATCACACCGGGACAGTTCGGGCCGACGAGGCGCGTTCCACGCTCTCGGAGAAACGGCATCAGCTTGGTCAACTTCAGCACCGGGATGCCTTCCGTGATGCACACGATCAGTCCGATGCCGGCATCGGCCGCCTCGTAAATCGCCCCGGCCGCCAAACCGGGTGGCACGTAGATGACGGAGGCGTTCGCCTCGGTCTCCTGGACAGCCTCCGCCACGGTATCGAAGACGGGAATCGAGTCGTCGAAGCGTTGGCCCCCCTTGCCCGGCGTGACACCCGCCACCACCGGGGTACCGTACTCCATCATTTGGCGGGCATGGAACGACCCATCACGCCCGGTTATGCCTTGGATGCAGAGCCGCGTGGATGTATCGACGAAGATGCTCATGCCGCCTCCTGCGCCGTCTTCACGACCCGTTGCACTGCTTCGTCCATATCGTTCAGTGCGGGCATGCCGACCCCTTCCAGAATCTCGATCGCCTCTTCCTCGTTCGTTCCGGTCAGGCGAATGACGATCGGGACCTCAACTTTGAATTCTTTCGTGGCCGCAACGATGCCATTGGCCACGTCGTCGGTGCGGGTAATCCCACCGAAGATGTTGAAGAGGATCGCCTTCACGTCCCGGTCGGCCGTGATGATGCGGAGCGCATTAACCACCTTCTCCGGATTCGAGCTTCCCCCGATATCGAGGAAATTGGCCGGTTCACCCCCGTAGTACTTGACCAGGTCCATCGTGGCCATGGCAAGTCCCGCTCCGTTGACGACACATCCCACGTTGCCGTGCAACTTGATGAACGAGAGGTCCGCCCGCCGAGCGGCGACCTCACTTGGATCTTCGGCCGACTCGTCCCGGAGCACCGCCAAGTCCGGGCGCCGCCCAACCTCGTTGTCATCGAGCACCACTTTCGCGTCGAGCGCCAGAATCTCACCAGACGACGTCGCGACCAACGGATTGATCTCCGCCAGCGATGCGCCATTGTCCACGAAAGCATGGTACAGTTGCCCCATGATCTTGGCCGCGGCCCTGACCTGCTTGAAATCCTGATACAAGGTGAACGCGAGTCCCATCGCCTGGTGCGGCAGGAGCCCGTACCGTGGGTCAACAGCCAGGCGCGTGATCTTTTCAGGCGTGGTGGCGGCCACCTCTTCGATATCGACGCCACCAGCGGCGCTCACCATGAAGACGGGACGTTGCGATTCCCGGTCCATGATCAAGCCCACGTACGTTTCGCTGGCAATCGCCGCGGCCGGTACGACCAACACCTTGGTCACCGGCAGGTCCTTGATGGTGAGTGCCAGGATCTTCTCGGCCCATTCGGCCGCCTCGGCCGGCGTGGCCGCGAGCTTCACTCCGCCCGCCTTCCCGCGCCCGCCCGCGTGTACCTGGGCCTTTACGACCACTTCGCCCCCAAGCTGGCGGGCGACCTCCTCGGCTTCCGCCGGGGTCGAGGCCACATCGCCGTCGAGCATCGGAATCCCTGCGGCTTGGAAGAGCCCTCGTGCTTGATATTCGTGTAGGTTCACGGCTCCCTCTGAATTGTTGTTCCGGTTTCTCCTCTGAGTGCCGCGGATCCGTCCGCCAAGTGCGCGATGATGGCCCGCGCGGTACCGCCGCGAGCTCGGACGAACCCAACAGCTCCTTCCACCTTCGGTCGCATGCCCCCTTCGCCCAAGCTCCCGTCCTCGAGCATCGCCTCAGCCTCCGCGAGCGTCATACGGTGGATTGGCCGGGCGCTGGGCGTACCCCAATCCCGATACACGGCATCGACGTCCGTCAGGTTGAGCAACACCTCCGCCCCCAGCTCGGTTGCCAAGACCGTGGCAACCCGATCCTTGTCCACCACCACGTCCAGGCCTTCGTAACCGGTGGCCGGATCGTGATACACCGCGGGCCCCCCTCCCCCGGCCGCCACGACAATCACCCCGCCTTCCACCAAGCGTTTTACCAGCGGCGCCTCGACCACGCTGAGCGGGCGAGGACTGGATGCCAGCCGCCGTACGTCACCGGAGCCGTCCCGCCCAACGGCAACCCCCCTCGCCGTGAGGGCGTCCGCTTGCTCCGGACTCAGGGCGTGTCCGATCGGCTTGGTGGGCCGCGAGAGCAGCGGGTCACGCGGATCGACGATGGTCTGGGTGATGAGCGTCACCACTTCGCGCACGATCCCCGCCTTCTCGAGCTGGTTCTGGATCACCTGCTGGAGCATGTAGCCAAGCCAGCCGGCGGTCCCCGCAACCAGCACCCACAACGGAAGCGGTGCCGCGACGTCCCGCCCCAACTCTTGCCGCACCAACTCGTCGCCGACCTGCGGTCCGTTCCCATGCACCAAGGCGATGTGCCAGCCATCCCTCGCGAACTCGATGAGCGGGAGGACGCTGGCCCGCGAGTGCTCGAATTGGTCCGTAATGCTGGAGCTGGCGGATTCCGGAGCTAGGGCGTTGCCGCCCAGCGCCACCACCACCGTGCGAGACGGATCGACCCGAGATGCCATATGCACGAAGCCCCGAATCTAGTCCCAGCCGAATGCGACGTGTAAGCTAACCACCGCTATCACTCCGAACACCAAAGACCCGTCGGAGCGACTCGAACGCTCTCCCGAATTCCTCCCAGCGACCGGCGCGGAGCGCCGAGTCGGCTCGCATCATCCAGCGGCGCGCCTCCTCGAATCGGGTGAGCGGCGCGGAACCGGGGGGCTCTGGGGCGGATTCACCGAGCAGGTTGGTCCAGGCCTCGACCGGGTTCCGGCCCGCACCGAGTCGTCCTCGTGCCCCAACAGCCATCCACGCCAACTGCGGTCGGCCGCTGGCTCCTCGCCTTCCAAAGTACGCCTGGGTCGCGAGAACTCCGCCCCCACCCGGGATGAGCCCATACCGCACGGGGCCGGCCGCGAACTCCGCACCATCCGCCAACACCGAATCGCGGATCTGTTCGTAAAGCGGGAAACGTTCCCACCGTCCCTGGACCACCGCGGGCACCGGTACCCCGGTACTACTGTCGAGACGCGCGATACGGAGCACGTCGCGGCCCTCGCGGGAGGCTACGAGCACGGCCGAGACCATCCTGTTTCCAGGCTCCGCATAGACCGCAGTCATCGTCGGCTCGTCAGTCAATCGCTGCCACGTGACCGACGGGTCGAAGCCTGCCCCCGGGAGCCGACTCCGGGTCTGCTCCAGTCGACCGAGACCCCACCGTGGACGCTGCAGTACTCGCGATTGAATCCGAAAGAGCTCGATCGGATACGGCACCAGGCGCGCGATCCGCTCTGGAATTGCGTTCGGTGGTTCGACGACGCCCCGAGCAAGATCCGCCCAGGCCGACGTTATAGGGTCGCTCGGATCGCGTTGGTAGACGTGGGTCTCACCGGTAGCGCTGTGCACCGTCCCGAGGAACCCGCCCGCCATCATCCGCACATCCGATCCGCGCCACGCCTCCGGTCGCACCAAAGGAAAACTCTCGGACCGGACGTACCCGGTCGCCACCCACACGAGATCCCCATCCACCACGCGCGGCGCCGGGGTGTCCCATTCCGCAAATGGAGCCAGACGCCGAAGCCGAGTTCCGGGCACGAGATTCCAGGTGAGGGTGGTGTTGGGGGGGAGCCCGCGTAGGAAGCTCCCGACTTGAAGCCCCCACGCCAGCATGATGCGCCGGAACCGGGAGTCCATCCGAAAGCCGGTCTCCAACGAATCGACGTGATAGTGGCGCGCCAGTGGATGGAGCGCGCCGGGCGGGAGGTCGAGCATAGTCGTCAGCGACGGATAGGCGAGGGTGTCGCCGAGTCGATACGCCATCGCGCTCCCGGTCGCGGTCGCTCGGTCTGCGGCGATGGAAGAGAGGAGCAAGCCACCGGCTGAGTCCTCCCGCACCATGAGCCACACCGGCCGGCGAGTCCCGCTCAAGGAGACGGTGGCCGGGCTCACCGCTACCAACCGCTGCGAGTCCGTTTCGGAAGCGAGCAGTGCAATGGACCTCCTGTCCCACGACGCCAAAGGGGGGCGGTCCGGGAAGAGGAAGTCAGGGGCCGGTTCCGTCTCGAATTCGAGCCCGGAGAGAGCGAACGCGACTGCCTCGAGTTCCTTGGCCACTTGTTCCGGAACCACGGGCTCTCCCTTTCGCGAGATACCGGGAGCAACCAAATGAACCGCCAGCGATGTGACCACGAGGATCGCCCAGACGGCGACCAGCAATGCGTGCCGGGGGCGCCAGGCCCAGAGGGCCGAGGCGGCTCCCGCCCCGAGGGCGACACCGGTGAGGAGCTGCGCGCCGGATTGTCGCACGCCCCACGTTCCCGCATCATCCAGCCGTTTGATACCGCCGACGAGTTCGAAGGGCTCCAGCAAGTATCCCCAGGCCAGACAGAGCGCGACGGCGACGAGAAGCAGTCCAAGGTGGCGTCGCGCGTGATCGCTGATGGCCGGGCGGCCGTGGAGCCACCGCACCGAGCCGACGACCACGTAGAGGATGAGGACCACCAGCAGACCGAGGATCGCGAGCAGGAGCGAAAAGCCGTGCAGAGTCCGCCACAGGGGAA
>JABDII010000381.1 GCA_013003805.1 Gemmatimonadales bacterium | reverse complement strand
CCACAAGCGGCGAGCCACACGGCCGGGGCGGCCGCCACGAGGCGCAAGAGCTTCACAATGAGGACTCCCAAAACGGGTCGAACTGCGCGGCAGAATGCCGCAAGATATGGTGTTGCAACGCCTTTTGACAATCGTATCAACGCCGGGTAGCTTCTGTCAGTGATCGGGATTCCATGGCCCTTCCGGCGCTGAATGACGGGCGAAATTCGCCCCCAGCACCGGGAGGGACATCGTTCTTCAGTGCCTCCGGCTCCGCCCGCCCGGCGCAGCAACTATGCCAGGCCGAGGCCCAGCGAGCGTGAGAGCCGGGCGTCAGGATTCTTCATGGCCTTCGTCCACCTCCACACCCACAGCGAATACTCCCTTCTTGACGGGGCCAACCGGGTCCACGACCTGGTCGATCACGTCCAGCACCTGGGCATGGACAGCCTCGCCATCACCGATCACGGCAACATGCACGCGGCCTGGACGTTCTACGAGGCCGCCAAGGCCAAGAAAATCCGGCCCATTCTCGGGTGCGAGGCGTATCTCGCCTTTGGGTCCCGCCGCGACCAACAGAGGCCGTCCTGGGCGCCCGCCCCCTACAGCCATCTTGTCCTCCTCGCCAAGAACAAGACCGGGTATCGCAACCTGGTGCGGCTCACGTCGATCGGGTATCTCGAGGGCTTCTACCGCCGTCCCCGCATCGATAAGGACGTGCTCGCCCAATACGCCGACGGCATCGTCTGCCTGGCCGCGTGCCTGTCGGGCGAGATCGCGCTGTACCTGCGTCAGGGGGCCTATGAGAAAGCGAAGGACTCGGCCCAGTGGTTCGCCGACACCTTCGGCCCGGACGGGTTTTGGCTCGAGATCCAGAAGCATGGGATTCGAGAGGAAGAGACGGTGGCCACCGGAATGCTGCGGCTGGCGAACGACCTTGGCCTGGGGGTGGTGGCGACCAACGACGCCCACTACTTACGGCGGGAGGACGCAGAGGCGCATGACGTCCTCCTCGCCATCGGAACCGGGAGCGACCTCGACGACCCAAACCGTTTCCGGTTCACGGGGCAGGAATCGTACGTCAAGTCCGAAGCGGAAATGCAGGCCCTCTTCCCGGATCACCCCGAAACCCTGGCGAATACCCAGGTCGTCGCCGATCTGTGCGAATTTGACTTCGAGAAGCGGTATCTGGTGCCAGAGTTCCCGCGCCCGCCCGAGTTCGGGTCGGACGAGGAGTTGTTGGCCCATCTCGCGAGCCAAGGCATGGCGGAACGGTACGGCTCGTCCGCTGCACCTGAGTTGGCCGAGCGCCTCCAGTTCGAGCTCGGTGTTATCAATGCCTCGGGGTACGCCGGCTACTTCCTGATCATTCAGGACATCATTGCCGCAGCACGGGAGCGGGGTATTCCCGTCGGGCCGGGCCGTGGGTCGGCCGCGGGCTCGCTGGTGGCCTATGCCCTGGGGATCACCGACGTCGACCCACTCGCGTTCGATCTCCTGTTCGAGCGGTTTCTCAACCCCGAACGCGTGTCGATGCCCGACATCGACGTCGATTTTTGCTACGAGCGCCGCGGGGAGGTCATCGACTACGTCCGTGAGCGATACGGACGTGACAGCGTGGGGCAGATCATCACGTTCGGGACGCTCAAGGCCCGGGCAGCCATCAAGGATGTCGCGCGCATCCTCAAGCTGCCGCCTTCCGAGGCCGACAAGATCACCAAACTCATCCCGTCCGGTCCGGCCTATAGTCTCACGATTCCCGAGGCCGTCAAGAAGATCAAAGAACTGAGGGACCTCACCTCCCGGGGCGAGGTCTATCGCCGCCTGGTCGACCTCGGCGCTCGTATCGAGGGCATCGCCCGGCACGCCTCGGTGCATGCCGCCGGTGTGGTCATCGCGCCGGGCCCGCTTCATGAGTACGTCCCGGTCTGCACGACGCCCACCAAGGGTGCGGGGCAAGGGAGCGGCGGCGAGGATGCGATCATCACACAGTACGACATGCAGGGGTTGGAAAAGGCCGGCATGCTCAAGATGGATCTGCTGGGCCTCAAGACCCTTACCGTGATTCACGACGCGGTTGAGATGGTCACGCAGCGCCACGAGAAGACCGTCGACATCACGAAGCTGGATCTCGGAGATCAGGACGTCTACGCGATGCTCCGTCGGGGGCAGACGGCGGGAGTCTTCCAGTTCGAGTCGCCGCTCGCAACGGAGACCCTTCGCAGCATGAGGTGCGATCGGTTCGACGACCTCGTTGCGTGCAACGCGCTCATGCGGCCCGGCCCGCTCGACACGGGCATGCACACGGTGTTTATCCGCCGCAAGTTGGGTCACGAGAAGGTCACCTACCCGCATGAGGTGTTGCGCGAGGTGCTCGAGCCTACGTACGGCGTCATTACCTACCAAGAGCAGGTAATGCGCATCGCCAACGTCCTCGCCGGGTTCAGCCTGGGCGAGGCCGATGTCCTCCGCAAGGCGGTCGGGAAGAAGATTCCAGCGCTCATCAAGAAGGAGCTGGGGCGGTTCGTCGAGCGCGGCCAGGCACAGGGCCATCCTCGCAAGCTGATGGAAGAGATCGCGGGTCAGATCGAGACGTTCGGCCGGTATGGCTTCAACAAGTCACACTCGGTCGCCTACTCGATCCTTTCGTACCAGACCGCCTGGCTCAAAACGCACTATCCCGCCGAGTTCATGGCGGCGCTCTTGTCGTCGGAAATCGGCAATACCGACAAGGTGGTCCAATACATCAACGCCGCGCGGGACATGGATCTGGAGGTCCTGCCGCCCGACGTCAACGAATCAGGGTTCAAGTTCACCGTCGTCGGGACGCAACGGATCCGCTTCGGCCTCGGAGCGGTCCGGAATGTCGGATCTGGTGCCATTGCATCCATCATCGAGGCGAGGATTGCCGGAGGTCCCTTCACGTCGCTCCAGGATTTCGTGGGTCGCATCGATGTCCGGCAGTGCAACAAACGGGTACTCGAATCGTTGGTCGCCGCGGGCGCATGCGACACGCTCGGGGGCCATAGAGCTCAACTCCTCGCTGCGAGCGAGAGCGCCCTCGGAGAGGCGCAACTGGTTCAGCAGGAACGGGAGGCGGGTCAGGCCTCGCTGTTCGGTGACGGACAGGAACCGGCTGCTCCCGCTCGTCTGGCGATGCCCGACATTCCCGAATGGGGAGAGGCCGAGCGCCTCGCCAAGGAGAAGGAGGTGCTGGGCTTCTTCATCTCGGGGCACCCATTGGAGAATTTCCGGCACGAGGTGGAGCTCTTCGGCACGCGGACCACAGCGACGTTGGGGGAATGGAGCGAACACCAGGTAACGATTTCGGCGATCGTCACCACCGTCAAGCGTCAGATCTCGAAGAAGACCGGCAAGGAATACGCTCGTCTCGTCTTGGAAGACTTTCATGGGACGGCGGAGGCGATCGTCTTTCCCGACACGTGGGCGAAACTCAACCAGATCGTGGCGCAAGACGCGGCGATGCTCCTCACCGGGGGGTACAGCATGCGCGATCGGGGTGAGGAGAACGCGCCGTTCGTGGTCGAGACCGCCCGACCACTCGAGGCGCTCCGCGCCTCGGGTGCCGTGGGCCTGACGGTGCGGTGGCGAGCCCCCGAGGCACCGCAACCCGATGCCGTGCGCAAAGCCGCGGCTCTCCTCGCCGCCCATCCGGGCCCAGGCCCGGTCTATATTGAGTGGAGTGACGGCAATGGAGAGTCGCTCCGGTTCCGGTCTCGTCGCCTCCGTGTTGCCCCCGAGGAGGAGCTGGTCCACGCCCTCCGCGACCTCTTCGGCGTGGAGTCCGTCCACATCGTGAAGGCGGATTGATATGGCCGCGTCGATGTACAGCCTGGAATTCGAGAAACCACTGCTTGAGCTCGAGCGCGAAATCGAGGATCTCGAGCGGGTCGGCAACGAGCGTCACATCGACGTGGGCGACGAACTGGATCAGCTCTCCGAAAAGCTCACCACGCTTCGCGACGAGATCTATAGTGGACTCACGCCGATGCAGCGGGTTCAAGTCGCCCGGCATCCCCGCCGGCCGTACACGCTCGATTATCTGAGCACCATCTTCACCGACTTCATCGAGCTGCACGGCGACCGGCTGTATCGTGACGACCTGGCGATCGTGGGCGGGTGGGCCAGACTGGCGGGGAGCACCATCATGGTGATCGGCCACCAGAAGGGCCGGGACACCAAGGAGAACTTGAAGCGGAACTTCGGTATGCCCCATCCTGAAGGCTACCGCAAGGCGCTGCGCCTCATGAAGCTCGCCGCCAAGTTCTCGGCGCCCGTCATAACCCTGGTGGACACACCGGGAGCCTATCCCGGACTGGGAGCGGAGGAGCGCGGACAATCCGAGGCGTTGGCAAGAAACATCCTCGAAATGGCGGCGCTCCCTACGCCGGTGATCTGCGTCGTGATCGGGGAGGGCGGCTCCGGCGGCGCGCTGGCCCTCGGAGTGGCGGACCGGATTCTCATGCTCGAAAACTCGGTCTATTCGGTCATCTCCCCCGAAGGATGTGCGGCGATCCTCTGGAAGGATGCAGCGCAACGAGAGCGCGCGGCATCGGCGTTGAGGCTCACCGGCAACGACTTGTTGGAACTCGGGATCGTCGACGAGATCATTCCCGAACCGTCAGGCGGCGCCCACACGAATCCGGACGGGACCGCCGAAGCGGTCCGCGAGGCCCTCATCCGCCACGTCTCTGATCTCCAACGCGCGCGGCCCGAGAAACTCATCCGCCGACGGGCGAGCAAATACGCGGCGATTGGCGCCTTTACCGAAAGCTGATGCCGCAGACCGTCGAAGTCCGCTTCAAGGGCACTCGCCGCGATTTCTTTCTCTGGAAACACGACGACGACCTCCTCCGACTGAAGGAAGGAGTCATCGTCGAGGTCGAACGCGGACGCGACTTCGGACGGGTGAGCGCCGTCGGGGAGGCCGCCCTCAAGAAGTGCGGCGACGGATGCAACGGATGCGCCGCCGACACTGTACCCAACTCATCCCCTCGCACCGTGGTCCGTCGCGCCAACCAACAGGACGTGAAGACTGCGAACGAACTCAGGCGCATTGAAGAAGACATCCGGCGCAAGGTCATCGAGCGGGTCCAGAGTCACAGCCTCGAAATGAAGGTGAGTGACGCCGAATGGCAGTGGGACCGCCGGAAGCTCAGCATA
>JABDII010000362.1 GCA_013003805.1 Gemmatimonadales bacterium | reverse complement strand
CAGGATCCCACGCCACTGCCCACGCTACCCAGCCGTGGGCCGGCTCATACTCGAGCCAGTGGAGTGCCTCGTCCCGGTTCCCGAGTACCGCGTACATGCGCGCCAGTCCATTGGCAACCCAGCTGCTTGGCGGCTGGGCCTCGAATTGTTCGAGGATCCACATCAATTACTCGCTGGACGTCACGTCGATTACGACGTTCCCGACTTTTTGTCCGGTTTCCACATAACGATAGGCTTCGACGATCTCGTCGAGCGCATAGCGCCGGTCGATGACCGCGCGGTATTCCCCGGCCTCGATGCGCGCTTTCAAGAATTCAATGAAGGCCTTGCTCGCCTTGGGTAACGGGAAAATGACCCGACCGCTGCCGATGATCGACGACCAGATCGCCAAGAGCGCGACCTGACCCCAGGGCCCGAGATCCGTCGCCGAAAAGACGCCACCGGACTTCAGCAATCTCCGGCAACGGAAGTATGACGACTTCCCGACCGCGTCGAGCACGAAATCAAAGGTCTCGCCGATGGCGGTAAAGTCCTGCGACTCGTAGTCGATGACCCGGTCGGCCCCGATGGATTCGGCAAGCTCGATATGCGGGCTCGCGCACACCGCCGTTACCGTCGCTCCATATGACTTGGCAAGTTGCACCGCCGCCGTACCGATGGCGCCGGACGCTCCGTAGATCAGGATTGTGTGGCCGGACCCAAGACCGAAGGCTCTCAGAATCCCGTCCGCATACCACGCGCCCTCAATTGGCGCCGCCTCGTCGAAGGCGACACCGGCCGGCATGGTCGCGATCGGCCCGTCTTCAGGTGCACACAGATATTCCGCATGGGCGCCGAAGGTGTTCGGTGACAAGCCAAAGACTTTGTCGCCCCGATCGAAGGAGGTCACCTTCGCCCCTACGGCCTCGACCTCGCCGGCGAAATCGAGGCCGAGAATATTCACTTTTGGTTTCCGGAGCCCGATAAATGCCCTCGCGAAAAGGGGATAAGGCGTGCGCATGCCGCAATCGGTCCGGTTGACGGTTGTCGCATGTACCCTGACCAGCAGCTCGGTCTCCGTCGGTTCCGGTTTGGGCGCGCTGCGAACTTCGACAACTTCCGGTCCGCCATAACGCGTGTTGATGCCTGCTTTCATGGGTTATGCTCGGCGAGCGCAGCCGAATGGATACGCAATGGAGTCGTAATCGCGTCGAGGCGATCAGGTACTCTCAGCACGGTCAGCGGGGTATGCGCCGCTCCAGTTCGGCGCCCCAGTTGGTGATGACGTTCAGTCCCACCGAGGAGACATGGCCGTCACCCTGAAGCAGGAGCAGGCGCTGGCCGTCGGGCGACACCGCGTACTCCATTCCCGACACGTTGAGGAAGTCGCCCTGGATCCATTGCACCGGGTCCGCGAAGGGTGCGTCCTCCGAGCCGGTGCGCGCCACCCAGTACCACCGCCGCCCGTCCCGATAGTACAGGCCGTCTCCCCGGGGAGACCACAGCGGCTCTTCGCCCCCATCGGTCGAGATCTTTATGGGCGGGCCGGTAACGGGGAGTGGTGAGACGAAGATCTCGTACCGGCCGGTCTCGGTCGAGGTGAAGCCGACCCACTGCATGTCGGGCGAGAGGCTCGCGAGGACCTGCGAGCCCGGCGCGTCGACCAGGTCCTGGAACTGAAGTTGCGGACCAGCCAGCTCTGAGAGCTGCTGCCGATCCAACAGCGCAAGCCGAGACCAATCCCACCCCGGTGACGCATCAGGACTGTAACGGAGGAGCAACCGGCCGTCGCGTCCCACGTCCTCCACGGTTGTGCCCGGGGGCAGTAGCGCGAGCGTATCCGCGCCGCTCCCAGCAGCGGCTTCGAATCGCACCAGTGCCCCACCCGACACCCCGACCAGCCACCGCGAGCCCGGCTCCCACTGGGCCCGGACGGCACCACCTCCCACCCAGGGCCGGCTCCTGCCGGTTGCGAGCTCCAAGAACTGAAGCTGGGCCTCCCGGGTGGCGGAGAACACCAGGATGGCGAGAAAGCGACCATCGGAGGACAGCGAGAAATCGCCGTACACCTGGGGCGGGAATGGCAGCGTGTCGAGTGTGCCGGTGCGATCAGCCCACACCAGCGTGCCTGTCTGGGCGTTCTCCCCAGGGGCGTAGACCATCAGGCCACTCCGGGAGGTAGCCATTTGCAGGGCTCCGAATCCCTCGCGACGCACGCCCTGAAACAACGGGACCGGCTGGCCGTGGACCCGGAGATCGCTGGGGTCGAAGCGCACGCCAAGCACGATGTTATCGGTGGGGGCGCTGTACACCAGGAACCCCGGCTCGACATACCGCGGGTTGGTACCCAGCAACGCGCCAGTGGTATCGGTGGGGTGGGCCGTTGCGTCCACTCGCAGCCACCGGCTCTCGCCGGTCACGTTCGAGACGCACATCCGTGGCAGGGGCCGCCCATCGCACTGATGCAGAATCCACTCTCCGCCGGGGAGCCAATGGGGGGAGGCGTAACTCCGCGGCGATCGGGGGTCCGGGGCATGCGGCACCGAGTCGACCCTCCCCGACGCCGGTGACACGATGCTTAGGCTGGTACGGTCCACCGATGCCACCGCGATCCGATCGTCCTCGCTCCAACTCCCGGTGTTGGGATCGCCGAGCGTTGCGATTGGGACCACCTGTCCGTCCGTCAGCGAGACTTGCAGCAGCTGGTCCTCGACGAAGAATCCGACGGCGTCCCCGTTCGGCGAGAAGAATGGCGCATGTGCGCCCTCCGTTCCCGCGAGGGGCCGCGACCCAAAGTCGTCGAGCGAGCGCAGGTAGAGTCTGGTCGCCCCGCCCGCTGGGCCCACGTACACCAGGT
Source organism: Gemmatimonadales bacterium (assembly GCA_013003805.1). Lineage (GTDB taxonomy): Bacteria > Gemmatimonadota > Gemmatimonadetes > Gemmatimonadales > GWC2-71-9 > JABDII01. Next base: position 1,749 of record JABDII010000362.1, on the reverse strand, counting down.
GCGCTCCGGCGGGCGAGAGGGCCATCGCCGTGAGCCCGACTCCGAATCCCGCTTCCCCCACGAAGATCAGCGGCGCCGAGTCGGGCAGCACCAGGTTCCAATACCGGGGTGTGACCGGGGCCCCGGTCCGGTCCCGTCCCAAGCCGATGATCGCCAGAACACCAAGGACGATGGCAAGCAGCGTCATCGGGATGGCGATCCGTTGGCGCCAATCACCAGTTGGTGCCCAACGGAACCCGGCCGTCCGCTGGCGAGTGTACCCCGGATTGAGCAGCGCCCCAGCAAACGCCTTGGCACTCTCGAACCGATCCGCCGGCAGCTTCTCGAGCGCTACGGCCAGGGCCGCCGCGACGTTGGGTGGCACCGACTTCCGAGCCTTGGTGACCGGCTGTGGCTCCTCGGTCACGATCTGGGCGATGATCTGCTGGGCCGACGACCCGGTGTGTGGTGGGTCACCCGTTAACATTTCATAGAGGACGGCACCCAGTGAGTAGATGTCCGAGCGGTTGGTGATGTCCCTGTCCGCCGTGGCCTGCTCGGGGCTCATGTAGTGTGGCGTTCCGAGCGACAGGCCCGTCTCGGTCATCCGCCCACCCGCCGCGGCACTTACCGCGAGCGCAATCCCGAAGTCCGCTACCATGGGCCGCCCGTCGTGGAGCAGGATGTTCTCGGGTTTGATGTCGCGGTGAATCACGCCTTGACGGTGGGCATAGTCGAGCGCGTCGGCGACTTCGGAAGCTATCCTCACCGCTTGGTCGATCCCGAGCTGGGTCTCGCGGTCCAGCTTGGCCCGTAGCGTCTCGCCCTCGATGTAGGGCATCACGTAATAGAGGAAGGAGTCGGCCTCGCCCGAATCGAACAGCGGCAGGATGTGGGGATGCTGCAGACTGGCGGTGGTCGTGATCTCCTGGACGAAGCGCTCGGCGCCGAGGACGGCGGCGAGTTCGGGCTTCAGCACCTTGAGCGCCACCTGCCGTTTGTGCTTCAGGTCCTCGGCCAGGTAAACGGTGGCCATGCCGCCCTGGCCCAGCTCCCGCTCGATGAGGTAGCGGTCGGCGAGGGCTGCCTTCAGGCGATCCAGGGGATCCGTCACGCCATTCCTTTAGGGAAAGAGCCCAGTAAGGTAGGCTCGATCCGGCAGCGGTTGGCCAGGGCGGAAGACAAACGGGCGGTGAGTTCGGTCATCGCGCTGCCACGTCGCGCAACTCTTCGAACCAGTTCATCACGACCACCATCTCACTCGCGATGTCCGGCTCGTCCCGTAGGAGCATGAGGAACCGCTGATCATCACGGGAAACGGCGAACTCGGGAGCGAACACGTTAGCGCTGTAACTGACTGCGGAAAACAGGACCTGCTGGCGGCTCACCGTGAACGTCGGCGTGGTCACGACTGCCGCGGACACGAGATCGCCATCGCCATTCCGGTAGAACAGCTCTCGACCTGAATGGGCCCACAGTGGCTCGGTACCACCGTTCGTTGAGACTCGAAACACCCCGGCATCGACGTGTGGAAACGGTCGGACGTACACTTCATTCGTTCCACTTTCATCGGACGTGTACGCCAGCCACCTCCCATCGCGGGAAACCGCCGGCGTGAACTCACCCGCCGGCGTTGCGACCAGTGGGGTGATGGTCGTGTCGGCACCCATGTTCACCAGGAGAATGTCGCCGTTTCCAGGAGCTTGATTGTCGGTGCGAACGACCATGGTCGAGTCGTCAAGGGGAAGGACCTCGAAGATGGGCCGCGAC
>JABDII010000324.1 GCA_013003805.1 Gemmatimonadales bacterium | reverse complement strand
ATCGTGACCACGGGGGGACGCGGCAGGAGGTCCATCTCCTCGTCGGCAACTTCGGTATCGACCTGGGCGGCGTATTCATCTTCCCGCACCGCCTCGAACCCAAATTCGGATGCGATGAGCTCGATCTGATCGAAGTCGAGCCGCTGGTTCACTGTCACCATGAGCCCGAGTTCCTTGAACGCGAACTGCACGATCTGGGTGGCGGAGATCTTCATGATATCCGCGAGTTCGGCTACGGAGATGAACTCGTTGACCCGAATCCGGGTCTTCTCCTTCTCCCGCTCGGCTGCCAGGCGGCCTTCCTGGAGCTCCCGGAACGACGGCTCGCCGGTCTTCGATGCGCGCCCCTTGCGTGCCTGACCCTTCATGCCTTGGAGGGTCTTCAAGATGTTGGCCTGCACGGCCTCTTGGTCGACCGCCGACCGGCGACCCTTGCGGCCCTTGCGGCGCCCCGACGCGGGGCGGGTCCCGGCTCCAGCCCCCCCCGCTGCGCTCGCCGCCGGTCGTTGCGGCGGTGCGGCCGGGGGACCACTCGAACTGAACACCGGCTTGGGGCCGCTTCCGCGGACCGGGGTGGGACGCGCCACCCGGGTCACCGGCTTGGGCTTCGGACGCTCAACGGCTGGAGGTGCTTCGGCAACCGGCGGGGCCTCAGCTGCGGGAGGTGCTTCGGCTGCTGCCGCCGGTGCTTCGACCTCGGGTGGGCCTTCCGCCGCTACTTCTTCCAGGGGCGGGAGATCCTTGAACAGCTCCCTCGCCCGCTCCTCGATCGACCGCGGCTCGGCCACTTCGAGCGCTTCCTCAGCCTGAGGCACTTCCAACGCCACCAACTCTGCCGCCGCTCGCTTGGCCTCGTCTTCGGCTGCCTTGGCTTCGGCCTTGGCGACGTCCGCCGCGGTCCGGCGCCGCCGGACCGGCTTCGTGGCGGTCGGCTTGGGCGCGGCTTTCTTGGTGGCCTTGCGGCGCCCCTTCTTGACCTTGGTCTCTCCGGTTCCTTTACGCTTTTCCCGCTCCCACCGCACCCGGACTTGTGCGACCTGATCGGCTTCGAGTGCAGACAGGTGGCTGCGCACGAATACGTTCATCTCCCGGAGCAGCTTCAAGAGCTCCTCCGAGGTGACCCCGAACTCAGCAGCGAGATCGTGTACTCTGGTCTTGGCCACGCTCAACCCTCCCTTACCGACGTACTGCCTCGAGCTCGAGACTGAGAATGCCGTCCGTGAGGCCGCGGTCTCTCATGCCGACGACCATCACCGGTGGCTTGCCGAGCTCGGCACCCAGCACTTGGGCCGAGGGCCCGCGGATCACGGGGATACCCCGCGCGATCGCAAGGCGAACCGCTTTGTCGTGGGCGCGTGTGCTCGCGTCTTCGGCCACCACGACGCAATACGTTCGGCCCGCTCGGAGATCGTCCCTCACGCGTTCGACCCCGATCGACACATTCCCGGCTCGATACCCCAACCCGATCAAGCTCAACACCTTCTTCATTCAGCGGCCGGCGCAGGATCCGACTCGACGGCAGTCGCCTGTGCCTCGTCCGGAACATCAGCCGCCGCCGCTTTCTGAGCCTCGGCCGATTCGGCCGGTGGCTCCTGGGTCTCTTCAGCTGCCGCGTCCACCGGCGCCTCGGCCGCCGACTCCTCCCCGCTCTCCTCAGTGAGCTCCGTCAGGAAGGCCAACAGCTGATCGGCGGATTCCGGGGTCATCCCCGGAATGGCCGCGATATCTTCCTGCTCGAGATCGAGCACGTCATTGAGCATTCCGTAGCCCGCTTGCGCGAGTGTGCTCACGATATCGGGCGACAGGCCCTCGAGTTCAGCGAGAGGAACCTGGGTCGCCATCTCCTCTTCCGGCGGGAGCGGAGCGAACAACGGGCCTTCGCCTCCCCGCTCGAGCCATTCGCGGCTCGAGTAGAGGTCGATCTTCCACCCGATCAGCTCCGAGGCGAGGCGCACGTTTTGACCATTCCGGCCGATCGCCAACGACAACTGATCTTCATCGACCACGGCCTGGATGGTCTTGCTCATCGCGTCGGCAAAGACCTTGGCCACTCGGGCCGGGGCCAACGCGAGCCGGGCGAAGCGCTCCGGGTCAGGCGACCACGGAACGATGTCGATACGCTCACCCCCGAGTTCGTTGACCACCGCTTGCACCCGAGATCCCTTGAGGCCTACGCATGCGCCGACCGGATCGATGGCGTCGTCGCGGGAGATCACCGCCACCTTGGTACGGCTTCCCACCTCGCGCGCGATGGCTCGGATCTCTACGATGCTCTGCTGGATTTCCGGAACCTCCAACTCGAAGAGCGCCTTGACGAACAACGGATCGCCCCGCGACAAGATGAGGCGCGGTCCCTTGGGCGTCTCCTCCAGCTTTTTCAAGACGGCCCTGATGGTATCGCCCTGATGAAACCGTTCCCGGTGATTCTGTTCCCGATAGGGAATGATGGCTTCGGCTTCTCGAAACTGGTTCAACATGATGACCAGCTTGCCCCGCTCGATCTGTTGGATCTCGCCGGAGAGAAGCCGACCGAGTTTGTCGCCGAATTCCTCTCGGATTCGGGCCCGCTCGCCTTCGCGGACCCGCTGAATGATGCGTTGTTTCGCGGCTTGTACGGCGAGACGGCCGAAGGTCTCGAATGGAACCTCTTCCTCGAGAACGTCGCCGGGCTCGAACGCCGGATCGGCATACCGCGCTTCCTCGACTTCCACTTGCCAGGCGGGGTCTTCCACCTCCGCTACCACTTGCCGGAGGCGCAGGACTTGAATGGTCCCCTGGAGCTCATCGACGTTGAGCTCGAACTTGACCGTCGGGCCGTAGGCGCGCACCAATGCGGCCTGAATCCCATCGCGCAAGAGATCCAGGAGCTCTCCCCGTTCCAATCGCTTCGTCGTCGTGAGCTCACGAAACGCGGCCAACATTTCCGCCGAACCTGTCATGTCATGACTCCTACTACCGTTTCGAAATCGAATCCCAATCCACCACCAGGGTTGCTTCCCGTATTTCCTCAAGCGGCACCGTCACCTCGCGCCCATCGGGCAGTCCGAGCGTGACATGGTCGTCGTCCGGCACGCCAACGATCGTCGCCGTCGGCCGGCCCGGGAGTCCTGCCGCCTTCACTCGGACGGACCGGCCACGAAACCGGCGCCAATGCTCGGGCCATCGCACCGGGCGCTCGAGTCCGGGGGAGGATACTTCCAGGACATAGCGGGCTCCGAGCGGATAATCACGATCGAGCCAGGCCTCGAGCGCGCGGCTGATCTTGCCGCACTCAGCGATCGTGATACCGTGCCCCGGCGTGCTCTCCGGCCGGTCGACCCGGAGCCGGAGCACGGGCCGTTGGGCCGTGCCACCCTGGTCCAGGTCCACCAGCTCGTACCCCAGATGGGCGACCTGGCGACGGATCGGTTCGAGGAGCGTGTCTCGCGGCATGCCTGCTGCGGGGACTAAAAGATGAAAAAAAATGTGGGGGAATTCCCCCACATCATCCAAACCGCCGCCCTTCCCCGCGTCCCCCGCGTTCGCAGCCCAAGGTAGCGATGTGGCCAGAGAGAGTCAACGACGGGAGTGGTTTTTCTCTCGGGCTCGGGCCGGTTATTGGGCCGGCTGCTGGCTCACGTTCGGGAACCCGAGGTACGCCACCATCCGGCCATCGCGGCCCCGTGACGCCCGGTGACTGAAGAAGCCGGGCCGGTCGTGCGCGGTGCACCACTCGGACACCGAGACCTGGCCCAGACCCAGGTTCAGACCCCGGCTGGCCAGCCGCTCACGGAGATCCAGTTGCCACGGACCGGTCCCGTCGCCCCGCAGCCCGAAGGCCTGCAAGACCTCAGAACCCACTTCATAGCAACGCCCACAAATACCTATGCCGCAGTGCATTATGATTTCTGATGGTCGTGCTCCCGTGCGCTCGATCAAGCGTTCGACCCCCTGATCGAGGATGCCGGCGCTGGTGCCTCGCCACCCGGCATGAAGCAGGGCCACCCCGCGTCGGGCCGGGGCCAGGAGGTACACGGGCACGCAGTCGGCCACGGTGGCGCTCAGCAGAATCCCGGGGGTCATGGTTGCGTGGCCGTCGGTGTCGTCGACGATGACCCACCCCTCCTCGTGTTCGTACCAACGGACCCGGGTGCCGTGCACCTGGCGTCCCAGGATCAAGGCGGTGAATCCGGGGTGGCTTGTCCGGAGGGCCTCCCAGCGTTCCATCACTTGGCCGATGGGCGCGTCGCTGGTGAGAGCCAGATCGAAGCCCCGCCCTCCGCTGGACCCCCGGGCAGTGAGGCCGGCGATGACGCCGTAGCGCTGCCGCCATTGCGGTACCTCGAAACGGGGTATCCCGTCGGGAACGCTCCGCTCCCGCACCAGTCTCACCTTAGCCGCCGTCAATCCGCTCAATGTTCGCTCCCAATTCGCGGAGTCGGGTTTCGATGGATTCATAACCTCGTTCGATCTGGCCGATGTTGTGAATGGAACTCTTGCCCTCGGCTGCCAAGGCGGCGAGCAACATCGCCATACCAGCTCGGATATCGGGTGACTCGACCGTCCCACCATGGAGCTTCGAGGGTCCCGCGATCACCGCGCGGTGCGGATCGCACAGCACGATCCTGGCCCCGAGGCCGATCAGCTTGTCCACGAAGAATAACCGAGATTCGAACATCTTCTCAAAGAGGAGGATGAGCCCAGAACACTGGGTGGCGGTGACC
>JABDII010000322.1 GCA_013003805.1 Gemmatimonadales bacterium | reverse complement strand
CCCTGAGGCCCTCACTCTTCCCCGGAGGCCTGCTCCGCTTCGGGCGAGGTCTAGGAATCCAAACTGATGGTAGAGAACGCAACCCCAACCACCACATCCGACGCCCCGGCTAGCCCGGAGACCACTCCCCCCGCCACGTCGACCGCCACTCCGCCCCAGCTCCCCCGCGTCCGCTCGGATCTGTACGACGAAGAGTATAGCGATCAGGATTACGAGCAGATGCTCGCCATGTACGAGGGTACCATGGCGTCCATCGCAGAGGGCGAGATCGTCAAGTCAAAGGTTCTGCGCGTCACCGACAACGCCGTCATCCTCGACTTGGGTTTCAAGTCAGAGGGGTCGGTCGCGCTCGAGGAATTCAAGGATGCCGGTTCCCTCAAGGAAGGGGACGAGGTTGAAGTGTTTCTCGAGAGCCTGGAAGATCAAGATGGGGCCGTGGTGCTCTCGAAGAAGAAGGCCGACTTCATGCGGGTCTGGGAAAAGATCCGCCAGGCTCACGAAGCCGATGAGCCGGTCGAAGGGACCTTGATCAAGAAGATCAAGGGTGGCGTCGTCGTCAATTTGATGGGAGTGGACGCGTTCCTCCCCGGCAGCCAGATCGCCCTCCGTCGCGTGCCCAATATCGACGAGCTGTTGGGCCAGTCCTATCAATTCAAAATCATCAAGCTCAACAAGCGTCGGCGCAATATCGTGGTCAGTCGCCGGGTAATTCTGGAACACGAGCGCGCCCACAAGCGCGAGCACCTCATGAAGGAGCTGGAGGTCGAGCAGGTACGGACGGGGATCGTCAAGAACATCACCGACTTCGGTGCCTTCATCGACCTGGGCGGGGTGGACGGCCTGTTGCACATCACCGATATGTCCTACGGGCGCGTGTCCCATCCCAGCGAATTGGTGCAGATCGGTGCGGAGGTCGAAGTCAAGATCCTCGACATCGATTGGAACCGCGAACGAATTAGTCTTGGAATGAAGCAACTCCAGGACTACCCGTGGAAGGATGTGGCAGAGAAATATCCGGTCGGCACCCGAGTCCAGGGCAAGGTTGTGTCAATCACCAATTACGGCGCGTTCGTCGAGTTGGAGCCCGGCATCGAAGGATTGGTCCACATCTCCGAAATGAGTTGGACCCGCAACGTCCGGCATCCATCGAAGATCGTGAGCATCGGGGAGACCATCGAAGCTGTTGTGCTCAAGGTCGATGAGAGCGAAGAGAAGATCTCGCTCGGCATGAAGCAGACCGAGCAGGATCCGTGGATGGTGCTGCCGCTCAAGTACCCGATTGGAACGAAGATCACCGGCAAGGTTCGCAACCTCACCAGCTTCGGTGCCTTTGTCGAAATCGAGCCCGGTATCGACGGGCTGATCCATATCTCCGATATGTCGTGGACCAAGCGGGTCCAACATCCCTCGGAGGTGGTGAAGAAGGCCGACACCGTGGACGTCGTCGTGCTGAACATCGACCCCGAAGCCAAGCGGATTTCGCTCGGGCTCAAGCAGGCCGAGGATGATCCCTGGCTCAAGATCGGCGAGACCCTACCCATTGGGACCGAGATGCGAGCCCACGCGGTCCGACTCATGGACAAAGGCGTCGTCGTAGATCTCGGGAACGACCTCGAAGGGTTCGTCCCGATGTCCCAGCTCGGGGTTCCGGAAATCCAATCGCCGGGCGACGCCGTGCAAGAGGGCCAACCTCTCGATGTGAAGGTCCTCGAGGTCGACCCCATCCACCATCGGATCGTGGTCGCGGTCGTGGCGTTCCCGGATGAGCCGTTCGAACCGCCCCCGCCACGGGTCCCATACGTGGAAGAGGGAGACGAGGAAGACTCGGTGAGCACGGAGAAGACTCCGGTCGAGGAGGCCACTGCCGCGCCGGCTGCTGAGGCGGAAGTTGCGACGGATGTCCCGGAGGCTCCGGCGGCAGCAGAGGATGTCCCCGCCGCCCCGGTTGCCGAGCCAGAGGGTTTGTCGGAGGCCGCAGTGGAGGTCCCGGCGGCAGAGGCTGAGCCGACGCCTGACGCCCAAGCCGAAACTCCGGAGGCTCCCGAAGCCGCGGAGGCGCCACCTGAGGAGGCCGGAGCAGAAGCCGAAGCCAAGCCCGAATAGGGCCGGCAACGTCGGTTGGAAAGGGGCCCGTTTGGGCCCCTTTCTGTTCTTGGGAGGTAGGCGCTCTCGCTGCCTCACCCGCGTCCCACGTGACTGTTATATTGGGCCGACCATGTCCACCCCACGCAAGCTGCTCGAAGATCTTCATCATCGTCAGGCCCAGGCGGAAAAGGGCGGCGGTGAGAAGCGGATTGCCAAGCAACACGAAAAGGGAAAGCTCACTGCGCGCGAGCGGCTCGATCTCCTGCTCGACGAGGGGAGCTTCGTGGAGCTCGATCGTTTCGTGACGCACCGGGCAACCGATTTCGGCCTGGCAGACGAGAAGTATCTCGGGGACGGCGTCGTCACCGGGTCCGGGATGATCGACGGACGCCCGGTATACGTCTTTTCCCAGGACTTCACCGTGTTCGGCGGGTCGCTGTCGGAAGCGCACGCCGAAAAGATCTGCAAGGTGATGGACCTGGCCGTGAGAAGCGGAGCCCCGGTCATCGGGCTCAACGATTCCGGGGGAGCTCGCATCCAAGAGGGGGTCGTGTCCCTCGGGGGGTACGCCGACATCTTCCTCCGCAACACGCTGGCCTCGGGCGTCGTCCCACAAATCTCAGCTATCCTCGGACCGTGCGCCGGCGGCGCCGTCTACAGCCCCGCGATTACCGACTTCGTGCACATGGTCCGTGGGGTGAGCTACATGTTCGTGACCGGACCGAATGTCGTGAAAACCGTTACGCACGAAGAGGTCTCGTTCGAAGACCTCGGAGGAGCCGATATCCACGGCGGGACCTCCGGCGTGGCCCACTTCGTGTACGATACAGAGCCGGAGTGTCTCGCCTCGATTCGTGACCTGGTGGGCTACCTTCCCGGTAACAACGTGGACGATCCTCCGGTTTACCCGACCACGGACCCCATCGACCGGCGCGACGAAGCTCTCCTCGATCTCGTCCCCGACAATCCCAACCAACCGTACGACATGCACGAGGTCATTCGGGCCGTGGTGGACGACCGCACCTTCCTCGAGGTCCAGGGCGACTACGCGGGTAATTTGCTGGTGGGCTTCGCCCGGCTCGGCGGCCATTCGGTGGGCGTGATCGCGAACCAACCCGCCGTTCTCGCCGGAGTCCTGGACATCAACGGCTCACTCAAGGGGGCGCGGTTCATCCGGTTCTGTGATGCCTTCAACATCCCGCTCGTCACCTTTGAAGACGTCCCCGGGTTCCTCCCCGGAGTAGGCCAGGAGCACGGCGGCATCATCAAGCACGGAGCCAAGCTGCTGTACGCCTATTGCGAGGCGACGGTGCCCAAGCTCACCGTGATCACCCGGAAGGCGTACGGCGGCGCCTACGACGTCATGAGCTCGAAGCACATTCGGGGAGACCTGAACTTGGCCTGGCCCACGGCGGAGATCGCTGTGATGGGACCGAAAGGGGCGGTGGAGATTCTCTTCAAGGAAGAGATCGAGGGGGCCCACGATTCGGCGGCCGAGACGGATCGGTTGATCGAGGATTACAAGGGGAAATTTGCCAATCCCTATCTCGCGGCGGCCCGAGGGTACCTGGACGATGTGATCGACCCGCGCGATACCAGGCCCAGGCTCATCGCCGGGCTCAAGAGCCTGGTGACCAAACGGGACCGGAACCCACCCAAGAAACACGGGAATATCCCCTTGTGAAGGATCGGCCAGCCGGGACGTCCCCCTGGCAAACCACTGGAAAAACGCGCATTTTATGTGGTTGACTCCACGATGAGGCCGCATCTCGTGAGTTTCGCCAGTCCGAGACACCGTAAGTCCTTTGTATGCCACGTGTTGACCGCAACCCTCGGGGTAGCGGTCGGAGCCAGCGGTGTGCTCGAAGCCCAGGGAGCAGTCGACCCGAATGTGGTCCCGCGCGCTACGGCGATGGTGCGGGAAGGGCGCCGGATGGACGCGACGGAACTCCTCGGCCGCTACCTGGCGACGGCGCCTGGAGATGGGAGGGCCTGGTTCCATCTGGGCCGTTTGTACTTGCTGGGAGCGCGCGACTGGCACACGACCGGCCACACCGGCGACCCCTCTGGCTCCCTCTTCCTCGATCTCTCCGCCCTCGCACTCGATCAAGCCCTCCAACTTCAAGTCGACTCCGGCGTCGTATTTCGCGCCATGGTCGACTTGGACCGCGACGTGATAGCCGTTGAGCTCCGTGGATGGGAGGCGGTACGTGACGCACGGCCAACGGCAGACCGGTATCGCATACCCGATTATCTGCTCGAGCTCGGCGCGAATCTGCTCGGGTCGTGCCCGGCCAACGGAGTGATTGTCACGGGCAACGACCTCGAGACCATGGCGGTGTGGTACGCGGCGCTCGAGGCCGGGGTTCGCAAGGATGTGCTTCCCATGGTCCCCAGGCTGTATGCGACCGACTCGCTCTATCGCAATCAGATGGCGGGTTCTTTGGGGGTGGATCCGGCGTGGTCCGTGCAGCGGGCCCTGACCAAGGTGGCGGAGAGCCGGCCGATGTGCCTGACACCGTTTGCCGAGCGCGCCGCCGTGCCGCTGCCGGAGTGGCAACCGATGCGTCTGGTGCTCGCCGGTGGCGCCGATGTCGATGTCACGACCGATGTGCTCACCGTCACGAGCCTCCTGCGCGAGGTCAGGACCAACGGGTCGGTGTGGAGTCGGAGCACCCTCGCCATTTATGGACAAGCGGCGAAGGAAAATATCCTCTTGTGTCACGGTATCTTGGCCGTCCTAGGAGAGCCCCGCCCCGCCACATGCGGCAGATAAGCCGCATCCTCATCGCCAATCGCGGCGAAATCGCACGACGCATCATTCGCGCATGTCATGAAGAAGACCTGGAAGCGGTCGCCGTGTATTCCGAGGCCGACCGGAGCGCCCTGCATGTACGGGCCGCCGATTTCGCCGTACCCATTGGAGCCGCCCCGCCGGGTGAGAGCTATCTCCGAATCGATCGGCTGATAGCAGCGGCGCACCACGCCGGAGCCCAGGCCATTCATCCCGGCTACGGCTTCTTGGCCGAACGCGCCGAGTTTGCCGAAGCGGTGCTCGATGCGGGCCTCGGCTTCGTAGGACCGGGTCCTGAGGCGATGCGGGCGATGGGAGACAAGACGGAGGCTCGCCGCCGGATGGAGGCAGCCGGCGTGCCGGTGGTGCCCGGCACCACTGAAGACCTCACCAGCCTCGACCAGGCCCTGTCGGTGGCAGAGTCGCTCGGCTATCCGGTGATGGTGAAGGCAGCCGCCGGAGGTGGAGGGAAGGGTATGCGAGTCGTGGGCACGCCTCGCGAGCTGTCGGGAGCGCTGGAACTTGCGCAATCGGAGGCCCGGAAAGCCTTCGGAGACGATGCGGTCTATCTCGAGAAGTTCATCGAGCGGCCCCGGCACGTCGAGTTCCAGATCCTGGCGGATGGGTCCCGCACGGTGCACCTGGGCGAGCGCGAATGTTCCATCCAACGCCGCCACCAGAAACTGGTCGAGGAGGCACCCTCGGTCGCCGTGTCTGCCGAATTGCGGGATCGTATGGGTCGTGCTGCCGTGGCCGCGGCGCATGCCGTGGGGTATCTCGGCGCGGGGACGTGCGAGTTCCTCCTGGCGGACAACGGGTCGTTCTATTTCCTGGAGATGAACACCCGGATCCAGGTCGAGCACCCGGTCACTGAAATGATCCTGGGCGTCGATCTGGTGCGTGAACAGCTCCGCATCGCTCGCGGGCTCCCCATGACGCCCGGCGATGGGCCACACAGCCCCAACGGATGGGCCATCGAGTGTCGAATTACCAGCGAGGATCCGGCCCATGGCTTCCTCCCGTCTACCGGACGGGTGCGGTATCTCCGCGCTCCGGGTGGACCCGGCGTGCGCTGGGATGGAGGCGTGGAAACGGGGGACGAAGTGACGCTCTTTTACGACTCGCTCCTCGGAAAGCTGATCGTCTGGGCGCCCGACCGCCCGCAGGCGATCGGGCGTATGCTGCGCGCACTGAACGAGCTCTTGGTGATCGGTGTCGCCACCAACCAAGGATTTCACCGGCGCCTCCTCGACGACCCGGCGTTTCGGTCCGGCGAGTTCGACATCCAGTTTCTCGACCGACGGCCGGATCTCCTGTCTCCTCCCCACGATCCCGAATTAGCCACGGCCATTGCCGTCGCGGCCGCGCTGGCGGAGGACGACGCGCGGCGTGCACGTCGGCCCACGGTGGCGGACGCCGCAGCCGCCGCGTCGTCGGCCTGGATCCGGGTCGGGAGGAAGGACGCGCTAAGGTGAGTGGTGGCACAGCCGAGCCGGCACCACTTGCGGCGGGCGGGGTCCAGGAAGTCCACATTCTCCGTCTCGCCGCGGGTGGCGACGGAGTCGGGCGGTGGGGTGACGGCCGGGCGGTGTTCGTTCCTCGAACGGCCCCCGGGGACCTGGTGGACGTCGAGGCTCGCCGGGTCCACCAGCGCCATCTCGTCGGCCGGGTGCGGCGCATGGTGGCCC
>JABDII010000266.1 GCA_013003805.1 Gemmatimonadales bacterium | reverse complement strand
GCCCGGAGGTAGGCGCGCCGTTCGTGATGAAGGAATGTCTCTTTCTCAACCGCGAAGACTTCGATCAATGTCCCGACGTGGACGGATTCTTCCGGGAAGACGACCTACTGCTGGCCCGCCTGGAAGGCCGGCGCATGGAACTGCGGCTGGAGCAGGCGCGAAACCGCGCCACCCTCAGCGGAGTCGACTTCGAGTTGGAACTCCGGTGGGACCCTCTCGGCGTGGTGGGCGGCACGGCATCCGATGGCAACCAACCGGACGACCTCGACACCGCACTGCTCTGGCGAATGAAGACGGTGTGGGAGTCGATCTACTCCACCTCGACCCCGAACATGCTGAACTCGATGAGCCGCGAGGCATGACCGACACTACCCTACTCGGCAATGGCATCGTCGTCACCGCGCACATCACTCCCAAGTCAGTCGAGCCACAGGTGATCCTCGGTGGCGCCGTGGCATGGAAGGGCGATCGGATCCTCCGAGTGGGACCCGAAGCCGATCTCAGGCGTGAGTTCCCCGACGCCGAGTTCCTGGACGCGCGCGGCGGGTTGATCGTTCCCGGGCTCATCAATCTCCATCATCACTTCTATTCGGCGCTGGCTCGTGGGCTCGATCCCAAATCGCCCACGCAGAACTTCGGCGAAGTGCTGGACCGGCTCTGGTGGCGGCTCGACCGCGCGTTGGACCCGGAGACCGTGGCCATCTCGGCAGAACTGTCGGCGGCGGATTGCATCCGGTCGGGGTGCACCACCGTATTCGATCACCATGCATCACCCTCGGCTATTGCGGGGAGCCTGGACGCAATCGCCGACGCGATGGAGGAGGCCGGACTGTCGGCCGCGCTCAGCTACGAAATCACCGATCGGAACGGGCACGACCAGGCCGTGGCGGGCCTGGAGGAGAACCTCCGGTTCGTGTTGCATCGTCAGCGCCCGCGGATACGCGGCCTCCTGGGCCTCCACGCGAGCTTCACCCTGCGAGACGAGACCATGGCGCTCGCGGCCGAGCGGCGCCAAGATGGCATGGGCTGCCACATCCACCTGGCGGAGGACCCGATCGATGTCAGCGCGTCGAAGGAGGCGTTCGGATTGGGGCCGGTCGAACGGATCCACCGGTTTGGACTGCTCGACTCACAGTGCCTCCTGGCGCACGGCATCCACCTGACCGAGGAAGAGTACCGGACCATCGCCGTGCACGACGCGGTGATCATCCACAATCCCGAATCCAACGCCAACAACGGAGTCGGCCACTTGAACGTGGTGGACACGACGGCCCACGGCTGCCTCGTCGGACTCGGCACCGACGGCATGTCGTCCGCCGTTCTCCGGGCGCTCCGGTTCGCGTTCCTCACGCACCGTGGACTGATGCACGACCCGTCGAGCGGATTCGAGGCGCTGCCCGATCTCCTGGCCAGCAACGCGAGAGTGGCACGCCGGTTCTTCAATGAGCCCCTGCTCGGCGAGCTCGCGCCCGATGCGCCGGCAGACGTGATCGTGCTGGATGCCCCACCTCCGACGGCCATTGGAACCGAGAACACCTTCGCGCATTTAGTGTATGGTGCCAGCGAGGCCCCGGTGCGACACACCATCGCGCGGGGCCGGGTGCTGCTCCGGGACTTCGCCCATACCGCGATCGACACCGAGCGCCTGGCGGCCCGCGCCCGGGAGGCATCCCCTGCACTCTGGGACCGGTTTCACGCCTTGCCCTGGGGGACTAGCTTTCTCGGCAATTGATTGTGCCGCGGACTCCCCTAAGGGTGCCACATGCCACCAGTGGACCACATGACCAAGGATGAGAAGCGCCGCCGCGCGGTCGACGCGTGTCGGGAGCGTGGGATCCTGATCCCCACTTTCGCCGAGATGCGGGACCCGCACAGCATCGACCCGGGGATCGTCGAGAGGCTCAATGGCGTCGACATGCAGGCGGTCGACCCGCTCAATCTCTTCCGCATTACCTGGCACAACGACCCGCGCCCGGGGGGCCGCGGGTTCGGACCGGTCAACGCTTTGGAACTGCCCAGCGAGCTCACCGGTGTCCCGGCATGCATCGTCGGGCTCATCGGGGAGTACTTCCCCACCGGCGCCCACAAGGTGGGGGCGGCGTTTGGGTGCCTGGTCCCGCGATTAGTCTCCGGCGAGTTCGATCCCACCACCCAGCGCGCGGTGTGGCCGTCCACCGGCAACTACTGCCGCGGCGGCGCGTTCGATAGTGCCCTGCTGGGCTGCCAGGCCGTGGCGATTCTGCCGGAACAGATGAGCCGGGAACGCTTCGAGTGGCTCGAGAACATCGGGGTGGAGATCATCGCGACGCCGGGCGGCGAGAGCAACGTGAAGGAAATCTTCGACGCGTGCGCCGACATCCGCCGGAACCGGCCCGAGGCGGTGATCTTCAATCAGTTCAGCGAATTCGGGAACTATCTGTGGCACTTCGGGGTGACCGGACCAGCGGCCGAGGAAGTGTTCCGTACGATCGGCGGCCCACACGATCGTTTCGCCGCCTGGGTCGGGGCCACCGGCTCGGCCGGGACCCTCGGCGCGGGCGACCATCTCAAACACGCCTTCCCCGGTGCTCGTATCACCGCCGCCGAGGCGCTCCAGTGTCCCACGCTCTTGGAGGCGGGTTTCGGGGAGCATCGGATCGAAGGGATCGGGGACAAGCACGTCCCCTGGATCCACAACGTGCGAAACACCGACGTGGTCACCGCGATCGATGACGAGGCCACCATGCGGCTCATGCGCCTGTTCAACGAGCCCGCGGGTCACGCCGTCTTGGCGGAATACGGCGTCCCGGCAGCAGTCGTTGGCCGGCTCCCGCTCCTCGGCATCTCGAGCATCTGCAACCTGCTCGCCGCAGTCAAGACGGCTAAGTACTACGAGCTCGACGGGCACGACATCATCGCCACGTCGTTCACCGATTCGGTCGACCTCTATCGTACCCGGCTCGTTGAGCTGCAAGAGGAGCATGGACCGTACACCGAGCGGCACGCAGCGATCGACTTCGAGCGCTATCTCCTCGGTGCCACGACCGATCACCTGAAGGAGCTCCGGTACCCCGACCGGAAGGCGATCCACAATCTCAAGTACTTCACCTGGGTGGAGCAGCAGGGAAAGACGGCCGATGAACTCGACCGGCTCTGGAGCCCAGCGTTCTGGGATGAGCTGCAGGGACAGTTGCCGGAGCTGGACGACCAGATCGCGGCGTTCAATGAGGATACCGGACTCCGGAGCCAATTGGCCGGTAGCGAAGCCGATCATCCAGCATAGAAAGATCGATTACGGGAGACTCGTTGCATGGGTCATGACGCATTAGACCGAGCGCGGGCGTACGAGCGGGACATTGTCACGTTCCTGCGGGAGATGATTGCGATTCCCGCGGAGAGCCTCCACGAGGGCGATCGCTGCGAGCGGGTCAGGCGGGAATACGAGGCGTTGGGGTTCGAGGAGGTCTTCTTCGATAAGCTGGGCAACGTCATTGGGAAGATCGGCACTGGGCCGCTCACGATTTTGATGGACGGCCACATCGATTGTGTGGGCGTGGGCGATCCCAAGGCCTGGAAGTTCGATCCCTTCCAAGGCAAACACGAAGACGGGAAGGTCTGGGGCCGGGGCGCGGTGGACGAGCTGCCGGCCGTGGCCTGCATGGCCTACGCCGCGAAGATCGCGAAGGACCAGGGGTTCCTGGAGGACGTGACGCTCTATCTCTCCGCCACCGTGATGGAGGAGGACTGCGACGGCTACTGTCTCCTCCATCTAATAGAAAAGGAGGGCATCCGGCCCGATGTGGTGATACTCGGCGAGCCCACCGATCTGAACGTATATCGTGGGCACCGGGGCCGAGTGGAGATCGCCGTCGATACCACGGGCGTGTCGTCCCATGCGGCGCATCCCGAGCGCGGGGTGAACGCGCTCTACAAGATCGCGCCGATCATCCAGGACATCGAGGCGCTCAACGAGCGTCTGCCGCAGGATGAATTCCTGGGCAAGGGAACGATCGTGGTGTCTTCCATCGAATGCACCACCGCGTCTCTCAACGCCGTGCCCGACAGTGCGCGGATCACCGTCGACCGGCGCATGACCGCGGGCGAGACGGTGGACAGTGTCCTGGCCGAGCTGCACGCGCTGCCGCATGTAGGCGACGCGACGATTGTAGTGTTGAACTACGATGTGACCAGCTGGCGTGGCGAGCGGGCGCAGCAGGAGAAGTTCTATCCCACGTGGGTGCTGCCGGAGGATCATGGCCTGGTTCAGGGCGTGGCCGAGGCGACGAAGGCGGTCCTAGGCGCCCGGCCCAAGATCTCGCGCTGGTCGTTTTCGACCAACGGGGTCGCCAGCATGGGCCGGCACGGCATTCCAACGGTTGGGTTCGCGCCCGGGCTCGAGGAGCTGGCGCACACCACCGAGGAATGGGTGGCGGTGGACGATCTGGTGCGCGCCACCGCGGTCTACAGCATGATCCCGGAGTTCCTGGCGCAGCGGAAAGAGGAGTTGCTGGCCGCCGCCCCTCGGACGGCGCGAGCAGGAGATTAGCGACATGGAAGACTCGAGCTTGCGGGGCCGGGACTTCATCAGCACCCAGGACTGGACTCTGGACGAGTTGGAGACCCTGTTCGCCCTGGCCCAGGTCCTCAAGGCCGACAAGCGGGAGGGGCGGCCGACGCCGCATCTCCTGGCCAAGACGCTCTACATGATCTTCTTCGACGCGTCGACCCGGACCCGGAACTCGTTCGAGACCGGCATGACCCAACTTGGTGGGCATGCTATTTACCTGTCGCCCGACAAGATGCAGATCAGCCATGGCGAGAACGCCCGCGACACGGCGAATGTGCTGTCGCGCTACGGCGACGGCATCGCCATCCGCCACTGCGCCTTCCGCGAGGGCAACGACTATCTCAACGAGGTCGCCCGCGAGGCGTCGATCCCGGTGCTATCCATGCAGGACGATGTCTATCACCCTTGCCAGATCCTCGCCGACTATCTCACCA
>JABDII010000248.1 GCA_013003805.1 Gemmatimonadales bacterium | reverse complement strand
GTACCCTACGCGCGGCTGTCGTACCGCACGCCGGAGGGCGTGCCTCCGGCCGCGCAAACGGTGTGTTGGTGGGGCGACATGGAATTCGGGCCCCACTTCGTCGAGCTGTGCCGGCTTCCCGGGTTCTCGGCCACGGTTTCTTTCGGCGAGAAACCCATCGTCGACCGCGACCGCAAGTCGCTCGCGCGGAAGCTCCACCGGGCGCTGGAGCAGCAGCTCGAGCCCAGGGTGGGTGAGGAGTCGCAATGGCAGCATGCGTAGGACCCGTCCACGACACCATCGCGATCTTGCGGCAGGGAATCGCCGCGTGGGATCAGATGAACGGCGAAGGGTACGTCGCGGCGTCTCAGAGCGGTTCATCACGTGGCGCGCCATCCTGTGTCGCGCCATCCACACTGGCCTCTCGACAGCTCACGATCTAGTGTGCACGCTGTCCTGGCTTCCCGAGGGAGAGGCCTACTCCATTTGGTTCAACCGCGACGAGCGCATCACGCGGAAGCCTGCGACTTCGCCCTTCAGGCACGAGCGTGCAGGGATCTCTTACCTCGCACCCACCGACGGCGAAGCCGGCGGCACATGGATCGGCGTCAACGCATTTGGCGTCACCGTATGCTTGGCCAACCGCTATCGCGTTCCCCGTCCGCCGCCGCCGCGTCATCGAGTAAGCCGCGGCCTCCTGGTCGAGTCAGTACTCGGCCTCCCGGCCCAGTCGGCTGTGGCGGCGGCCGTCGAGCAAGCCGCGTTGGAGCAGTATGAGCCATTCACCCTCGGCGTGTTCGAGCCCTATGCGCTGCCGCTTCTGCTCGCCTGGGACGGTGAGAGGCTCACGCCTGACCGGCCGGTCGACCCGGGTGGTGGCCTCCTCCTCACCAGCTCGGCGGTGGACCAAGCGCACGTGGTCGAGTCGCGGCGGGGCGTCCAGGCTCAGCTTCTAGCCGAGGAACCATTGAGCGCCACATTGCTCGAGCGCCTGCATGCGAGCCATGAGCCCGAGCGTTCGGGCGTCTCGATCTGCATGCATCGTCACGACGCCCAGACCCAGAGCCTGAGCCGGATCGATGTTGGGAACGACATCATTCGCTTCAGGTACACGCCCGGTTCTCCGTGCACGGTAAGGGCCGAGCCTTCACTGACCCTGGCCCGGGTCGCATCGTCTCCTACTTCCTAGTCGGCACGTGACCGAGGCAACCGCGGAGCGTACGCGTGTCCGTTGGGGCCTCTGGCTCGGCGGCGTGTACATGCTCCTCCTGGCCGCGTCACATGCCGTCTGGTTGGCCAACCCGGTGGATGCGGAGCCGTGGCCTGACGTTCCCTATCTCCACGTGCAGGCCGTAGAGGGGGAGCGGACTGTCGATCGTCCGGTCCGCATGGCCTACCGGGAGTACCTACCGGAAGAAGCGGTTCGAGACGAGGTACCGGTCGTCCTATTAGTGCACGGGAGTCCGGGCGACAGCCGTTCGGTGCGGCGCGTAGGGCGCTTGTTGTCCGCCGAGTTTCGCGTCCTGGCACCCGATCTGCCCGGGCTCGGCGGATCGAATCTCTGGGTCCCGGACTACTCCGTGCTGGCACACGCCGGTTATCTGTTGCAGTTCCTCGACTCGCTGCACGTCGAGCAGGTGCACTTCGTCGGATTCAGCTTGGGCGGCGGGGTAGGCCTCGAGTTGAGCCGCCTGGCCCCGGATCGCGTGCGGTCGTTGACACTGCTCTCGTCAATCGGTGTCCAGGAGCTCGAACTCCTGGGCGACTACACGTTGAACCACGCGGTGCATGCTCTCCAGCTCGTGGTCATCGGCCTGGTACAGGAGGGAGTCCCGCACTTTGGCCGGCTCGACCGGATGGGGTTGAACTCGGCCTACGCGCGGAACTTCTACGACACCGATCAGCGTCCCCTGCGCGGCATACTGGAGCAGTATGACAAGCCGATGCTGATCGTCCACGGCAACAAGGACGTGTTGGTGCCTGCGGCGGCGGCACGCGAGCACCAGAGGATCGTGCCCCAGTCCCAACTCCAGATGATCGATGGCGACCACTTCATGACCTTCATGCGGCCGGAAGTGGTGGCCGATCCCATCCAGCAATTCGTGACCGCGGTTGAAGCGGGAGAGGCCACGACTCGTGAGACAGCCGATCCGAGCCGGGTGCGTGAGGCGGCCAGGCGGTTCGACCCACAATCCATTCCGGGGGCGCAGGGGTTCTCGCTGTTGGTCGTGTTATTTCTGCTGGCCTGCGCAACGATGGTAAGCGAGGACCTGACCGGGATCGGGGCCGGGTTGTTGGTGGCGCGGGGGACGCTGGGGTTCCTGCCGGCAACCATCGCCGTGATAGTCGGCATCTTCGGGAGCGACGTCGGGATCTACCTCACCGGCCGCCTGCTGGGCCGTCCTGCCGTGAACCACGCACCCCTCAAGTGGGTGATCAAGCCCGCAACCATCGAGCGGAGCCGCCGGTGGTTCGAGCGCCGCGGCGCGGCGATCATCTTCCTGAGCCGGTTCACCCCGGGCACCAGGGTGGTCACCTACATCGCGGCCGGCATGCTCCGAATGCGGTTCCCGTTGTTCGTGGCCTGGCTCTTCCTCGCGGTCGCCGTCTGGGTCCCAATCCTGGTCGGCGCTTCCGCCATCTTCGGCATCGAGGTCACCCAGATCTTCGAGCCGCTGGCGGGACCAACCTGGCCTTGGATCCTGGCATTTGCCATCCTCCTGTTCATCACGATCCGCGTGGGACTTCGGCTCTTCACGCGCCACGGACGACGGCGGCTCCTGGGCCGGTGGCGCCGGATGACCCGCTGGGAATTCTGGCCCCCCTGGATCTTCTACCTTCCCGCCCTGCTGTACGTGCTTTGGCTCGGCGTGAAGCACCGTTCGCTGACGCTGTTCACCGCCGCCAATCCGGCGCTACCCGACGGCGGCGTGGTCGGCGAATCCAAGTTCGAGATCCACCGCGGGCTGGCGCACGCCGCAACCTGGCTGCCGAAGACAACGCTCTTGTCGATCACCCAACCGCGGAACCAACAGGTCGAGACGGCTCGAGAATTCATGCGGCAGGAAGGCCTCGCATTTCCGGTGCTCATGAAGCCCGACGTGGGCGAGCGGGGCGACGGGGTCGAAGTATTACGGACCGAGGACGAACTGGAGGATTATCTCGCCCGGGCCAAGAGCGACATCCTGCTCCAGGAGTACATGGGCGGCGACGAGTACGGCGTCTTCTATTACCGC
>JABDII010000246.1 GCA_013003805.1 Gemmatimonadales bacterium | reverse complement strand
TGCCGGTTGGTGATCCATCCTGGATCGAGGGTCATCAGCCCGTATTCACCAAACGACACCGTATTGCCCCGCCGGGCGATGCCCCGCGTGCGGCCCTTGAACGTCTTCCGAAACTTGACTCTCTTCGGCGCCAGCATCGCTCTCAGGCCCCCGTGCTGTAGGTGCGGCCGTGCAGATCTTCGACGACCTCGCCCTTGAAGATCCACACCTTGACGCCGACCGTCCCGTACGTCGTCCGCGCCGTGGCCGTGGCGTAATCGATGTCTGCCCGCAGGGTGTGCAACGGCACGCGACCCTCGTGATAGCCTTCGGTCCGTGCGATTTCCGCTCCGCCCAGCCGGCCGCCACAGCGCACCTTGATGCCGGGCGCCCCCATGCGAAGCGCGGACTGGACCGCCCGCTTCATCGCCCGGCGGAATGAGATCCGCATCTTGATCTGGTGGGAGATGTTCTCCGCCACCAGCTTGGCGGACGTCTCCGGCCGCTTGATCTCCTCCACATTGATCGCGGCTTCCTTCCCGGTCAGCTGCGCCAACTCGTCACGCAGCTTGTCGACCTCCGCGCCCCGCTTGCCGATGACCACGCCGGGCCTGCCGGTGTGGACCGTGACCGTCACCTTCCCGGGCTTGCGCTCGATGTGGATTTCCGCGATGGCCGCATGGCCCAGGCGGGTCCAGAGGTACTTGCGGATCAGCTCGTCCTCTCTGAGCAGCGCGGGCATATCCTTACCGGCGAACCAGCGCGACCGCCAGGGCTTTACGATGCCCAGCCGAATACCGATCGGATGCGTCTTCTGCCCCATCAGTCCGTCTCCTTGCTCGCCACGCGGATCACCACATGACTAGTGCGCTTACGAATGGGCGTGGCCCGGCCCTGTGCCGCCGGCTTCCACCGCTTGAGCGGCCGCCCCATGTCGATCGTCGCCGTGGCGACGTACAGCGTATCGAGGTCGAACGGCTCGTTGTCCCGAATCGCCTTCTGCTCGGCATTCGCGACGGCCGAGCGCAGGGTCTTTTCGATCTGCTGCGAGGCCAGCTTCTTGTTGAACTTGAGAATCGAGTAGGCCTCGTTCACGTTCTTGCCGCGAATCAGGTCCACCACGAGCCGCATCTTCCGGGGAGACTGCCGCACCTCCCGCTGGATCGCATGTCCGGCCGCCATTACTTGGGCTTCGCTTTCTTGTCGGCGGCCAGCTTGCCGCTATGGCCGCGGAACAGTCTGGTGGGAGCGAACTCGCCCAGCTTGTGTCCCACCATGTTCTCGGTCACGTACACCGGGATGAACTTGTTCCCGTTGTGCACCGCAAAGGTGTGTCCCACGAACTCCGGCAGAATGGTGCTCGCCCGACTCCAGGTCTTGAGAACCCGCTTGTCGTTCTGCTGGTTGAGCACCGCAACCTTGAGTGCCAGAGATTCCTCTACGTAGGGCCCCTTCTTTACGCTTCTCGACATAATCTCAGTCTCATCCCCGCCGGTTACTTCGTAGCCTTGCCGCGCTTGCGGCCGCGCACGATGCGCTTGGAACTCGCCTTCTTGTGCTTGCGTGTCTTGCGCCCCTCCACCGTGCCCCAGGGCGACGTCGGAGGCCGTCCCCCGGACGCCTTGCCTTCACCGCCACCCAGCGGGTGATCCACCGGGTTCATGGCCACCCCGCGCACCTTCGGCCGGCGCCCGAGCCACCGGGTCTTGCCCGCCTTGCCGGCGGTCAGGAGTTCGTGCTCTGCGTTGCCGACCTCGCCAATCGTCGCCATACACCGCTCGTGCACCTGGCGCATCTCAGTGGAGCGCAACCGCAGGGTGACGTAATCCCCTTCCTTGGCCACGACCTGTACGCCTGCACCGGCCGACCGTGCCAGCTGGCCACCCTTCCCCATCTTGAGCTCCACGTTGTGCACCGTGGTGCCCAGCGGGATTTCCTTGAGGGGAAGCGCGTTCCCGATCCGGATGTCGGAGCCCGGCCCCGACACCACCGTCCCGCCCTGCTCGAGACCCCGGGGATGCAGGATGTAGCGCTTCTCCCCGTCGGCGTAAACCAGGAGCGCGATCCTCGCACTCCGGTTCGGGTCGTACTCGATCTCGGCGACCTTGGCCGGGACGCCATGCTTGTTCCGCTTGAAATCGATCCGGCGGTACTGGCGCTTGTGCCCGCCGCCGCGATGGCGCACGGTCATGCGACCCTTGCTGTTCCGGCCACCGGTCCGCTTGCGTGGCTCCACCAACGATTTCTCCGGCGTGGCTCGGGTGATCTCATCAAACCCCGACACCGTCCGGAACCGTGAGCCCGGGGTGACCGGGCGGAATTTGCGAATGCTCATTCTCAGCTCTCGAACACGGCGATCTCGTCGCCTTCCTTGAGGGTCACCACGGCCTTCTTCCACCGCGGCGTGGCCCCGAGGGTCTGGGCGCGGATGACTTCTTTCCGCCGCATCTGCATGGTGCGAACCCTCGTCACCGTCACGTCGAATAACTGCTCCAGCGCATCCCGGATCTGGTACTTGTTGGCCTCGGGATGCACCTGGAACACGTACTCTTTCCGGGCCTGAAACCCGGCGGAGCTCTTTTCGGTCACCAGTGGGCGAACGATGATCTCGTGCAGCGAGGGCATCAGCTACTCCCCTTCTTTTTCTTGGCAGCGGTCTTCTTGGCCGCCTTCTTCGCGGTCGTCTTCTTGACCGTCTTGGCCTTGGCGGTGGTGCGCTTCGCCGTGGTCTTCTTCTTTTTGGCCGTGGCTCGCTTCGCCGCCTTGCCGGCCGCCTTGGCCGTGGTCTTCTTCTTCACCGCCTTCTTCCGCGTCGCCGGCTTGGCCGATGCCTCGACGATTTCGCCGCCGGCAGGCAGGGCCGCTTGCTCCACCACGACGACGTCGGCCCACAGCACGTGATAGGCCGTGGCCTCGGCGTAGGGCATGACTTCGACCGTCTGCAGGTTTCGCGCGCTCAAGTACACCGGGCGGTTCATGCCTTTGGTCAGGGCCAGGACCTTCCGATCGGCCGCGCCCCAGCGCTCGAGCAGCGCTACGAAATCAGCCGTCTTGGGCGACGCGAACTCCCAGCCTTCCACCACCGTGATGGCACCCTCCGCGGCCCTGGCGTTGAGTGCCGAGCGGCGGGCCAGATGGCGCACCTTACGGGGCACCGGGGTGGTGTAGTCACGCGGCGACGGCCCGAAGACGACACCGCCTCCCCGCCACTGGGCGGCCCGAATGGTGCCTTGCCGGGCGCGTCAGGTGCACTTCTGCCGCCACGGCTTCTCCGTCACGCCGGAGACCATCGCGCGGGTCTTGGTTTGGTGCGTGCCCTGCCGCTGGTTGTTGCGGTAGGCGCGCACCGACTGATGGAGCACGGCCTCGTTCACCTTGCCGTCGAAGTACTCCGCGGGGAGCGCGAACGTCTTTTGGCGCTTCTCACCGGTGGCCGAATAGAGGGGCGCCTCAATCATGACGACTCCTGCCTCCCTGCTTGGCAATGGTCACGATGCCGTTGCGCGCACCCGGCACCGCGCCGCGGATGAACAGCAGGTTCTGTTCGGAATCCACTCGCATGACGGTCAGTCCCAATTCGGTATGCCGTGCGGCACCCTGATGGCCCGGCATCTTCTTCCCCTTGAGGACGCGGGAGGGATTCGTCCCGGGCCCGATCGAGCCGGGCCGGCGGTGTCGCGTGCTGCCGTGGCTCGCCGGACCGCCGCCGAAGCCATAGCGATGCACGACCCCTTGGAACCCGCGGCCCTTGCTGGTCCCGGTCACTTTGACCCGGTCACCCGGGGTGAACAGCTCGACCGTGACCGTGCTTCCCACCTCAGGCGCGTCACCCGCGAGCGGAAACTCTCTGAGCACGCGCGGCGCGGCCTCGAGGTTGGCCGCCTTCGCGTGGCCCAGCGCTGCCTTGCTGGCACGCTTCGCCTTCCGTTGGCCGAAGCCGAGCTGGACCCGGTCGGCTTGCACCTGAAGCACGGGGCACGGCCCCGCTTCGACCACCGTGACTGGTGTCACCGTGCCGTCATCGGCGAAGATCCGGGTCATGCCGAGCTTGCGGCCTATCAATCCTGTCGTCATCGCTATCCGACCTTGATCTCGACGTCTACGCCGGCCGGCAGATCCAGCTTCGTCAGCGCGTCCATGGTCTGAGGCCTGGAGTCCTGGATGTCGAGCAGGCGCTTGTGCGTCCTGAGCTCGAACTGTTCCCGGCTCTTCTTATCGACGTGCGGGCTGCGCAGCACCGTCCACCGCTCGATCTTCATCGGCAGCGGGATCGGCCCCGACACCTTCGCCCCGGTCTTTTCCGCCGTGCGGACGATGTCCGCGGCCGCTTGGTCCAGGACCACGTGGTCGAACGCCTTGAGACGAATTCGGATCTTACCTGCCATCAGTACAACCTCGCGTCAGGGACAGTTGGTTCTGCTGGGGCGGTCAGTCGGAACGTCGGTCAGGCGGTCCGTGCTCGTGACCGCTTCCCACTTTCCGTCAGTCCGCCGTTCCGTCTGTCCGCCTTATTTCAAGATCTTGGTGACCACGCCGGCGCCCACCGTCCGGCCGCCTTCCCGAATCGCGAACCGCAACCCCTCATCCATCGCGATCGGCGTGATCAACTCGATCGTCATCTGCACGTTGTCC
>JABDII010000353.1 GCA_013003805.1 Gemmatimonadales bacterium | reverse complement strand
GGCCGCCCCGGCGATCTAATTGGAACGTGACAATGGCACCTTGCGTGATTGGATCGATGCCGGCCTGCGCATCCACCAGGCTCTGCCCAGTGATGATGGGATCTTCATCGATAACATAGAGGAAGCGATACGATTGAACCCCGACGCTGATCGCCTCAGCACTCCAGCGATATTCCAGCCCCCGGGGGAAGAGCCGCTCGACCTCCGGCAGTCGCAGAATGCTGTCAACTCTCGGGTAGGCCGTTTCCTGAACCATGTACTCGCCCGGTGTGGCCGACACTCCCGCTCCAGCGGCGGGGAGAATGAGCGAGCTCAGGACGCCACCGACAACCGGCCGGACGGCAGTCGTGTCGGCCGTGGAGTCTGGGGCCTGATCCGCCGAATCGGCGCCAAGCAGCTGTTCGACGGCGGAAGGCTGGGCGGGTGCTGCACCCGGTTCCGCTCCAACGCCGAGCGCCTGGAGTGCCCGGTCCATTGCCGGGAGCGCATTCTCCAGGGCCCCGCTTTCGTCGGTGATCTTGAATTCGAGGAACGCAGCCTTCTGCACGATGGCCTTGGCGCGCGCCGGGTTGTCGATACCGGCCAACTCGACCACGATCCGGTCGTCGCCCACCTTCTGGATGACCGGCTCTTCCACGCCAAACTCGTCGATCCGCTTTCGGAGTACTGTCAGGGCGAGGTCGAGGTCCCGCGCGGGATCGGCGGAGACCCGGGTCGATTGGTCGAGCTCCAATCCCAGGTGCATCCCGCCCTGAAGGTCGAGCCCTTTCTTCGGCGGAACTCGCTTGACCGTGTCGTTCACCACGGCGCCCGATTCCGTCCGCACCCGAATGACCGTCGTTTGGGGGAGCAGATTATAGGCGCTGATGAGGATCATGACGCCGATGAAGATCAGCCGGTTACGTAAGCTTGAGACCATCGTGACAACTCATCCGTGTGAGACGCGACGCGCGTCGCTTTCCGACGCGGCGAGCACGGCAAGCGCCTGCTCGCGATCGACCTGCAACTGGTTCTTGAGCTCGGCCGGGGACCCGAATCGCTTGACGTCCCGCAACCGCTCGATCCATTCAACCTTCACCCATTCGTCATACAGATCGCCGCTGAAATCGAAGAGGTGAACCTCCATCAAGCGGAGATGCTCGGAGAAAGTCGGCCGGGTGCCCTGGTTCATCATCGCCCCGTACCGACCGCCTCGCCACTCGACCCAGGCCGCGTACACACCATCCGGCGGTAAGAGCTTCCGGCCGGGCACCGCGCCGACATTGGCGGTGGGCACGCCCATGGTCTTCCCCCGTCCAACCCCTCGAACGATGCGTCCGCTCAGATGGTAGGGCCGCCCCAGGAGCAGGGCGGCACTCCGGAGATCGCCCCCCGCGACCGCACGACGGATCTGCGTGCTCGAGATCGGATGCCCACCGGTCTCGACCGGTCCGATGACATCGACAGCGAACCCATCCGACGCCCCGAGCTGGCGCAGAGTCTCGACGTCACCCGTTCGGCCGCGACCGAAGCCGTGGTCGTGCCCGATCACCAGCTCTTTCATCTGGCACCGTCCGACTAGAATCTCGCGCACGAATCCTGTCGGGCTCAGCTCGGCGAGGCCGCGGTCGAACCGGAGGAACACCGCATACTCCAGATCGGTCTGGGCCAGAATCTCCCGCCGCTCTGGCCCGGTCGTCAACACCTGGGGCGCCGCGTGCGGGTTCACCACTTCCAGCGGGTGCGGCTCGAACGTCACCAACACGCTGGGTCGCCCCGCCGCGACGGCTCGCCGTCCGATTTCCCTTAGAACGGCCTGATGCCCCAGGTGGACTCCGTCGAAGGAGCCAACCGTCACGACGCTCCCATTAGGCAGGGGCGGAAGTATCTGGCTCATGCCTCGGCCACCACCACCTTGGGTTTGATCCACCCCCCCTCGGCCTGGGCCACCCCAATCAGCCGGTCGGTTTCCACCAAGAGGACCGTCCCGTCGGGCTGGTCGGGTCGGACCACGGCCCCGCCGTGAACGGCGATCCCCGAGGCAGCCCGATCCAGCTCGACCACCGGCAGATGACGTAGCACGTCGACCGGGCTCCGGAGCGGCGTTTCCTTGGTGAGCCGCTCGAGCGGTAGAGCGTCGTCCACTCGAAGCCGCCCGATGGCCTCACGCCTGAGCGCCGTCAAGTGTGCCCCCGTGCCAAGGCGGGTGCCGATATCCCGCGCCATGGCGCGGATGTACGTTCCCGCACTTACCGTGGTCCGGAACGTGACCTCCGGACGCCGAAACTTAACAAGCGAGATCGTGTGAATCGTGATCTCGCGCTCCTCGAGCTCAACGACTTCCCCGCGCCGCGCCTTCTGGTAGCTCCGCTCGCCGCCAAGGCGCTTGGCCGAGAACTGCGGCGGGCGTTGAGAATGAACGCCTTCGAGCTGAACCAGCAGCTGCCGCAGCTGCGCCTCGGTTACTCCCTCCGGATCGACCTGCGGGCCGCTGGGCTCGCCGGTCAAGTCGTCGGTCGTCGTTCCCTGGCCCAAGCGGGCAGTCGCGAGGTAGGTCTTGGGCAATTCCGTGACGAACCGCGCCAGTCGCGTCGCCCGTCCCAGCAGCACCACCAAGAGCCCGGTGGCAAATGGGTCGAGCGTGCCGGTGTGCCCCACCGCCCGGGTATGGTACACGCGCCGAACGCGCGCCACGACATCGTGCGACGTCAGGCCCCGGGGCTTGTCCAGGAGCAGCGCTCCGATCAGCCTGGGTCCTCCGGGTGGAGGCGTCCGAGCAGCACATCGATGCGGGCCGCGTTCTCCAGCCCGCGATCGACCTCGAAGTGCAGTTCCGGAACGGTACGCCGGGTGAGGGTCCGAGCCAGCTTGGTCCGGAGAAAGCCGGCGGCGCTCGAAAACCCTTCAAGCGCCCGGGCCTTCTCGGAATCATCACCTGGGACACTCACCAGAATGGTCGCATGCGAGTAGTCACCCGACACGCGCACTTGCGTGACCGTGGCCAGCGCCACCCGCGGGTCGCGCACCTCTCGCGCGAGGGCCTCGGCGATGACCTGGCGAATGGCCTCGGCGACCTGCTCCGGGCGGCGGGAAGAGTGCTTCACCGATACTCCGTTGTGGTGTCGATGACGCGGATGCCGTCTCGAGCCTCGATCAGCCGGTCGGCCGAGCGCAGGGTCTCCTCCACGATGGTCCGGCTCGTGCCGATGGCGGCGCAGGCGATCTCGGCGCGTTGCCACAGATCCTGATGATCCGTTTCCGATACCGAGACGTTCAGCGAACGCCCGAGTTCTTTCGTCACCGGTTTGAGGGTCCCGCGTTTGTCCTTCAAGGACAGGCACCCGGGGAGATGGAGCTCCCACGTGCAAATCCCAACCACCACCACTACACCACGCCGGCGGACGCCGACGATTCAAGCGTGCGCCGGACCTCCTCGAGACGGAACGATTCGATCAAGTCCCCGACCTTCACGTCATTGAAGTTCTCGATCGCGATACCGCACTCCAAGCCTTCCCGCACCTCCTTGACGTCGTCCTTGAACCGCTTGAGGCTCCCGACGGCGCCTTCATAGACCGACACGCCATCGCGCACGACGCGTACTTTGGCCATGCGATCGATGACGCCATTTCGCACGTTGCATCCCGCGATCGTCCCAACCTTGCTCACTTTGAAGAGCTGGAGCACCTCCGCCTCGCCCAGGATGATCTCCTTCTCCTCGGGCTTGAGGAGGCCTTCGAGCGCGTTCCGCACATCCTCAACCGCCTCGTAGATGACCCGATACGTGCGAACATCCACATGCTCCCGTTCGGCCACGGACCGGGCATTCGAGTCCGGACGGACGTGGAAGCCCAGGACAATGGCCCCGGCGGCCTTCGCCAGGATGATGTCACTCTCGTTGATTGCACCCACGCCTCGGTGCACCACGTCGACCTTCACCTCGGACGTAGACAGCTGTGCTACCGAGTCGGCTAGCGCTTCCGCCGGGCCGCCTTGATCGGCCTTGATGATGATGCGAAGCTGGCTGACCGCTCCTTCTTGGAGCGCGCGACTGAAGTCTTCCAATGAGCCGCCGCGGCCAGTGCGCCGGTTCTGCGCCTCGCGTTCGAGACGCTGTCGCTTCTGGGCGATATCCCGCGCTTCAGCGGCATCCGCGACGCTGACGAACGCGTCACCGGCCGCCGGAACGCCGTCGAAGCCGAGGATCTGGACCGGGATCGACGGGCCAGCCTCCTTTACTTGCTTGCCACGCTCGTCCAGGAGGGCCCGGACCCTACCGGAGAAACTTCCGCAGATGAAATCGTCGCCGACGTTGAGAGTGCCGCGCTGCACCAAGATCGTGGCCACGGGCCCCTTGCCAGGATCGAGGGTCGCCTCGAGCACGGTGCCGGAGGCTGCCCGGTTCGGGTTGGCCGTGAGTTCGAGGAGCTCCGCCTGGAGCAGGATCTTCTCGAGCAGCTGGTCGACCCCCTCTCCCGTCTTGGCGGAAATCGGGGCGGAGAGCACTTCACCACAGTATTCCTCCAGCACGACATTCTGCTGGAGAAGGTCTTGAGTGGTCTTCGCCGGGTTGGCG
>JABDII010000235.1 GCA_013003805.1 Gemmatimonadales bacterium | reverse complement strand
GGCCCATGCACGGGTGCAACCGCCCGAAAATGCTGTGGAGATGTGTATGGACGGATCGTACAGCCTGATGGCACAGGTCGACCAGGCCTTCGATCGCGCCGCCGCGCACACCGCCCATCCTTCAACGCTCCTCAAGCAGATTAAGAGCTGCAACAGTGTCTACCACATGACCTTCCCCATCAAGCGGGATGATGGGTCGATCGAGGTCATCCAGGCCTGGCGGGCGGAGCATAGCCACCACCGGCTCCCGACGAAGGGAGGTATCCGTTACAGCATGGCGGTGAGTGAAGACGAGGTTATGGGACTCGCCGCGATGATGTCGTACAAGTGCGCCTTGGTGGACGCACCCTTCGGCGGTGCTAAGGGCGGAATTCGAGTCTCCCGGCATCAGTACTCGGACACGGAGCTCGAGCGGATAACCCGCCGATATACCTTCGAGTTGGTCAAGAAGAATTTCATCGGGCCGGGGGTCGATGTTCCCGCACCGGACTTCGGTTCGGGGCCGCGCGAGATGGCCTGGATCGTGGATACCTATCGTTCGCTCCACGAAGGAGAGCTGAACCCCGTCGCGTGCGTTACGGGGAAGCCCGTCACGCAGGGGGGAATTCGGGGGCGAGTCGAGGCAACGGGTCGCGGCGTGTTCTTCGGGATCCGTGAAGCCTGCGATGTCGGGGAGGACATGAAGGCATTGGGGCTCTCGCGGGGCCTCGAGGGCAAGACGGTTGCGGTGCAAGGGCTGGGCAACGTCGGCTATCACGCCGCCAAGTTCATTCAGGAGGGCGGGGGAGTCCTTGTCGCGCTGGCAGAGTATGAGGGCGGGATCCATAACCCGAGGGGTCTAGACGTCGATGCGGTAATGGCGCATCGAAAAGAGAGCGGCTCGATCCTCGATTTCCCCGGTGCGACCAATCTGGCGAGACCGGCCGACGTCCTAGAAGCGGAATGCGATATCTTGGTGCCCGCCGCGCTCGAGCAACAAGTGACGGAAGAGAATGTGGCGAGGGTCAAGGCCAAGATCATCGGCGAGGCGGCCAACGGCCCGTTGACGGCGGACGCGGATGCCTACCTTCATGACCGCGGCACAATGATCATTCCGGGGACATACCTCAACGCCGGCGGCGTGACCGTTTCGTACTTCGAGTGGGTCAAGAACCTATCACACGTCCGGTTTGGACGTATGCAGAAGCGATTCGAGGAGCGTGCGTTTGGGCGGTTGCTCAGCGCGATCGAGGATTCAACCGGGCGGCGGTTCAGTGAGCAGGAAGCCCGGGACTTCACCAAGGGAGCAACGGAAGAAGACCTGGTGAATTCCGGGATGGAAGAGACGATGGTGACAGCGTACCACACCGTACGGGACGCGCAGAAGAGCCTCGGCAACGCTCTAGATCTCCGCACCGCTGCGTTCGCCTACGCCATCGACAAGATTGCGATTGCCTACTCGGAACTCGGGATCTTTCCGTAGCCCGAGCCCCACGTTTGAGTCCGTGCGTGGCGGGACTCTCAAATGATCCCGATCATGGCCGGTGTATCGACAACAGTCAATTAGGCCGCGAACTCGTAGGTTGGATGAAGCGGCGGGGCCAGGGTCTCGCCGCTGTCATTTTGTGGTGCTGCCTCCGAGGGAGGGAATCACGCTGGCATGCTGGCTTCTGACCCGTCCCCGGCGTCATCCAGCTCAGCCCCGCCGGCGACACGGTTGCGTCCCCGGTGTTTCGCGAGATAACACGCTGCATCCGCTTGGCGGATCAGGGCTTCGGGATTCGCCGGATAGTGAGTGGTGCCGGCGGTTCCAAGGCTCAGGGTGGTCCAGATCGGTTGGCGGCCTCGTTCGTGGAGAATGGCTTCCGCTGCGACGGCTATGCGGACG
This sequence comes from Gemmatimonadales bacterium, assembly GCA_013003805.1. Lineage (GTDB taxonomy): Bacteria > Gemmatimonadota > Gemmatimonadetes > Gemmatimonadales > GWC2-71-9 > JABDII01. The sequence goes on along the minus strand of JABDII010000235.1, from coordinate 13,399 downwards.
CGCTCGGCGAGCGCGAGGGCGTCGGCCGGATCGCTGTGGGGCATGAGGAGCACGAATTCCTCGCCGCCGAATCGGAACAAAAGGTCGTGGTCGCGACTCGCGATACGAACCCGCCGCACGACCTGCTGCAAGACCTTATCCCCGGTTTCGTGGCCGTGCTGATCGTTTATTGGTTTGAACCGATCGATGTCGAAATAGATGAGAGAGATCCCTCTCCTAAGGCGTCGACTGCGGTCTGCTTCGCGTTGGAAAATGTCGGTAAATGCCTGTCGGCTGTACGACCCTGTCAGCGTATCGCGCAGGGCTACGCTCCGATGTCGCTCGCTGACCCGAGCCAACGTGGCGGTAAAGGTGCCCGTTGTCACGACCATCACCGTAAACAGCAACCCGAGGAAGAGCCCAACTACCTTCAGGTGGGGCAGGAGCGGTTCCCCACGCGTCGTGACCGCATCCGGTGAGAGGTTGACTGAATCGGCGATCATGGCCATACCCTGTAGCACGATCACCACCATGATCACGATGATGGTCGCAACGACGATCATGCTGCGTCGATAATTGGGCTCCCGCTGCGGTGGCTCCTCGAATAGATGATCCAGCCAGTGCCGGATGGGCGGACCGCCCCACCGAAATATCGGAATCAATGCACCGATCAGTAGGAAATCCCCGAGGACCCACCCCTGCCAGATCCGTTGTCCCTCAATGAGATCGAGTTGGTGAACGTTGTTCCAAATGAGTGCCGCAAGCGAGGAGGCGGTCGGGGCGATGAGCCCGACCAAGAGGTAGCGCCGCACGTCACCCCACCGCTCGAGATCCGGATGGATATCCAGCGTCACCATCGAACCCCAGAGGATCAAGATCTCGAGCGGAGTGCTCAACGCGAAGAGCGCGCTGGTGGCGATGGGCATCCCGCTGCTGACCGCACTGGCAAGGGTGGCGAAGTAAGCCGGAAGCGCACCCCAGACTGGGCCGAGCCACAGGGCGAGCGGTACCGTAAAGAGAACTGGGGGGTAGATGGTGAGCCCGACCGTAAGGCCACCCGCGGAAATCGGCATTCCGCTCCAGTCGAACTTGGCCTCGAGGAGGGCTGACGTGATGGCCAAGGTCGAGAGTGAGAGCCAAAACACCAACACCCGTCGCATGCCGGCGCTGCCGGGCACCGTCCGAAGCCGACCCAAGGGCCACCACGCCGGGCCTCGATAGAAGCGTGAGATCATTGTCCGGGAGGGTCGTGCGCTCCGGGCAGTGGAGAAGGCGCGTGCACGGGGCCCCTAGATCGCATCGTGCTCTCCCGGTCCCGGGGTTAGGGAAGGATCGGAGGGCGCATCACCCGCCGATACCTCGCCCTCCGGGTCGTGCACGACTTGGTTCCGTCCTCGTTGTTTCGCCAGGTAACACGCGGCGTCGGCGCGGAGGATGAGGGCGTCCGGCTGAACAGGATACTCTCTCGTTCCGGCAACACCGAGACTTACTGTCAGCGATATGGGGGAGTGTGTGCCGCTGATGATGAGCGGCTCGGCCGAGATCTGAGATCGAACACGCTCCGCCACCATACCGGCGTTCTCAGGATTGGTGTGAGGTAGGAGCAGGACGAATTCTTCCCCTCCCCAGCGGAAGATCAGGTCTTCTTCCCGGCTGGCCACTTGGATACGGCGGGTCACGTGACGCAGCACCTCATCGCCAGTTTCGTGACCATGTTGGTCGTTGATCGCCTTGAACTCGTCGACATCGAGGCCGATGACCGAGATCCCCCGTGAGAGCCGACGGCTGCGGTCGGCTTCCCGCGGGAACATATCGTAAAACGCACGCCGGTTATAGCAGCCCGTGAGTCCATCCCGCAGTGAGACACCGCGCTCCCGCTCGCTGAGTTGGGCGAGTGCTGAGGCGAAGACGCTCGTCGTTGCGAGGACGGTAATAAGCAGGAGGGCGAGAAAGAGACCGATTTCCGATAGCCTCGGCAGCAGGGGTTGACCCTCGAGAGTGAGAGTCGCTCTCGGGATGTCTCGTACGACCAACGCCACGCCGTGTGCCACCAACGCCACCATCATAAAGGCCACGGCAACCACCATCTGAACGCTGTGGGTGTAGTCCAGGTCGTGACGAGGTGGGTTATGGAATTGCCGGTCAAACCAGAGCCGTGTTGGCCGACCGAGCCAACGCAGCACTGGGACCACGATGAGACCGATTTGGAGGAATCCGCCGATCATCCATCCGCGCCAGAAACGCTGTCCGGTGGCAAGGTCGAGATGGTGGGCGCTATTCCAAACAAACACCGCCAGCGATGACGCCGAGAGAGCGACGAGACCAGCAAGGAGGAAACGAGCGATGTCGGCGGCCTTGGGAAGGTCGGGATGCACGTTGAGCGTGACCATCGCTCCCCAGAGGACGAGGACCTGGACGGGACCACCCAGGGCAAAGAGACCGCTCGTCGCCCAGGACAAGCCGCTGTATCGGGCCAGAAACACAGCAGCCAGGAATGCCGGGATGGCCCCCCAGCCCGGTCCTAGCCAGACGGCCAGCAATATGGTGATGAAGAGTGGCGGGTAGACCGTGACGTCGTACGTCAGAGCACCCGCCCGCACCGGAACCCCGCTCCACTCGAGGGCAAGAGAGAGAACCGCGGTGCCGATGGCCAGGACGGTCAGCGCGCTCCACCACACCGCGATGTGGCGCATTCCGCGGGTGAGCGCCCCATCGATCAACACCGAGATTGGCCACCACGAGGGTCCGCGGTAGTGCTCGCTCCCGATCACGGAGCGGACCGGTAGGGAAGCTCCACGCGCCGGCTATTTCTTGCGCCGTTGTATCAAAGTCTCGCTCGCTGCCGCTGCCGCGGCAGCTACGCCCGCCGCAACTGCGGTCTTTCCAGCTGTTCGCAGGACCTTGCCCGTTTCCTTGACCGCGCGCTTCACCTTCCGCTTGCGAGCCGCGCGCTTGACCTTGGAACGAAGCCGCTTGCCGCGCTTGACAGCCTTCTTGGCAAGTTTCTTCCCGGCCTGGCGGGCCTTTTTCTTGCCTCGCGTCACCGCGGCCTTGGCACGTTTCCGGGCAGCCTTCGCTCGACGGGTGGCGGCCCGTTTCGTCTTCGTTCCCGTCTTCTTCGCCTTGGCGCGAGCGCGGGAAACGGCGCGCTTGACCTTCTTCCGGGTGGTAGACTTGGCCTTGCCAGCGCGGCGCGCGAGCTTCTTCCGACTACGCTGGAGGCGCGTTCTCTTCGCGGCCATACGCTACGCTCCTGGAATGGGTACTCAGTTTATCGGTATTTCTATTTGCTTGAATATGCCACGCTGCTCGATCAATGGGAACGCTGTCGCGCGCCGGCGGGGCATATCTCCCAAGCAGAACGCGGGCCTGGACTGCGAAGCGCTGTCCAGGACGTTTAGGACGGTGAGCCGGCGAGCTTCTGGAGTGATTGTGCTGCCTGCTTGGCCAGCTGAGGATCGCCGGCTTGCTGCTCGACTTTCCGCCACCACACGCGGGCCGCCGCGTAGTCGCCGCGATGCGCGTGGATCACTCCCAACAGGTACATTGCCTCGGCATCTCCTGGAGAGAGATGAAGGAATGTAGCGATCCCTTCCTCCGCCGCATCCACATTCTCGAGCCCCAGGTACACTCTCGCGAGGCCGATCCACCCGTCTCGGCTCCCGCGATTGATGGTGAGTAGCCGGCGGTAATAACGGGCGGCCTGCTCCAGCTCGTGGGTGGACTCGAACAACTGGGCCAACTCCAGGATCGCGACCGCATTGTTTGGGTCTTCGCCCATCCGGCGTTCCAGCTCCAGAGCCTCAGCGTGAACCCCCGAGACCGTGGAGTCGCGACGCGCTATGCGGTGGGAGGTTGGCGCGTCGCGCTCGGCGACCCCAGCGCTCGCTCGCGGCAGGGTCTCGTCCCCATCTGCGGTACATGCTTGAGCGGTCCCGAGGCAGAGTCCCAGTGCCCCGATTGCAATCAGCCCTTTCCTGGTCATTCGTTGCATCCTGCCCGACTCGAATGGGGGAACATGTGGGCCGTTCCCGCTGCAATGCGTTGCATTCAAACACCTTATGGAAGGCACGCTGGGGCTTCGACCACGCAGAGACGGCCTCATTCCTCCTCCAGCGCGGGGAGGTCTCACGACGACCAGGTGCCGGCGCCAACTCCTTGCAAGGAAGGGGCCGGGCGATGGGAGCGTTCACAGAACCTTCGAACCGATCCTGCCTGAAAATTCACGCACTCGGCGTTTGATTTGGTGGAAGGAGCCCATCTGCGAGCCTGTGCGGGCGCCGTGCTCGGACTGGCCGCGGGCAAGGACGGTCACTCATGCCGGATACACTTCGCAGGCACCTGGCAGCGATTCCTGTCGTTCTCGTTGTCGGATTCGCTGCAGCGGGTTCGGGAGGCACAATGTCGGCCCAAGGAATCGACCAGCGAGTCATTGCACTCCCTGCGGTACCACGTGACGACCCGGGCTCTGTCGACGATGCCCTTCGGCGCCGCCGGTCAGTGCGAACGTACAGCACGGGCTCACTCACACTCGACCAAGTGTCGCAACTGCTGTGGGCGGGGCAGGGGATCACTGGTCCGGATGGGCTCCGAACCGCACCTTCGGCCGGTGCGCTCTATCCTCTCGAGATGTACCTGGTTGTCGGCGCCGTGGACGGGCTCTCGAACGGAGTGTATCACTACCGTCCGGAGCGCCACGACCTGGTGCTCCAGCAACCGGAGGATCGCCGCGCGGCACTCGCCCGGGCGGCCGTGAGGCAGGTGTGGATGGCCGACGCCCCGGCCGTGGTCGTGATCGCGGCCGAGTACCAGCGCACCACGGTGAAATACGGGCAGCGGGGCATCCGCTACGTGCACATGGAGGTCGGGCACGCGGCCCAGAACATTTATCTGGAGGCCGTGGCGCTCGATTTGGGAACGGTGTTTGTCGGGGCGTTTGACGACGACCGCGTCCACGCCGCGCTGAATCTTCCGGCCGAGCACCGGCCTCTTGGGCTTATGCCGGTCGGAAGATTGCCGTAAGACCCCAGACGAAGAGCATGGGCGTTACGGGCCCGAATGGCCGACCAGGAGGAGTGCGCCTGGGAAGGCCGTTGCCGCTTCTTCAATCGCTTCCGATGAAAAGTGCTCGGCGCTGAGCACCAGAATACCAGCGCCCATCTCATGCGCGACGGCGGCGACCCGGGATGGGTCTTCTCTCCGCACGTGGTAGGTCCGCACCTCCACCGAATCGTGTTCGGCTCGGCTCCTGACCTCAGGTGGGATCTCGCGCTTCTGGCCAGCAGTGACAATCGCCAGCGGTTGGGCATTCCGATGGGCCACGTCCATGGCGAGGCCGAGGGCACGGTGGCCGGCTGCCGAGTCCTCGAACAACACGGCGACGGGAGAGGCGAGGCGCACGCGGTGGCTGATGACGAATACCAGGCCGCGCCGTCCGGCTGCAAGCGCACGCGCCGTCGATCCGAGGCCCGATGGGATCGTGCGGGGCCGCTCTCCCCTGCCCAAGGTCACCAAGTCCGCCTCGGCGAATGCTGCGCGCAACGCTCTGACCACGTTCCCCTGAACCTTCCGGAAGCTGGCGCGCACTCTTCTCCGTTCGGCTGCATGCCTGAGATGGGCGTGGGCCCGCTCCGCCAACGCTTGGAGCTGCCGCTCCACTTCGGGTCGGTTTTGTTTCCGGAACTCGCCGCTGTGGTGTCCGACCTCGGTTGCGAAGGGAAGGGAGGCCCAGCGGAGCAGGTCGACATCCTCGACGAATAGGCCCTCGACCTCGGCTCCCCATTGTACCGCCAATTCGATCGCGGCTTCGAGCGCGGCGAGGCTTGAAGCCGAGGCATCGAGCGCCACCGTGATACGCCGGATCTTCTCCGGGCTTACGGTGGTCATGACGCATCCCCGGATTCTGACGCCGGGGAGGGGGCGTGGAAGTCCCTCCGGACTTGGGCGAGGCTCATGAGCCGTGATTCGACCAGTGCGTTCACCGTCCCTTCCTGGTACTGGCCCTCCGCGTCCCGCTCACCAGCCGAGCGCTCGGTGAGGAGTTCGATGGCCTGGTCGACTCGCTCGACCGGGTAGATGTGGAAGTCACCCTGGGCGACTGCCTCGCGCACTTCGCGGCGAAGGACGAGGTTCTCGACGTTGGTGGCCGGGATGACGACGCCCTCATTTCCCGTGAGACCGCGGCCGCGACAAATATCAAAGAACCCCTCGACCTTTTCTGTCACCCCGCCGACGGCCTGCACCTGTCCGTGTTGGTTTACGGATCCCGTCACCGCATACGATTGTCGGATCGGCACCTCGGAGATGGCGGAAATCAGCGCAATGAGCTCCGCCAGTGACGCGCTGTCCCCCTCGACCCCGGCGTAGGTTTGTTCGAACACCAAGCTCGCCGAGAGCGAGAGCGGGTTTTCTGGTGCGTATCGCGCCCCGAGATATGCGCCGAGAATCAGCACTCCTTTGGAGTGGATCCGGCCGCCGAGCTCGACCTCGCGTTCGATATCGACCACGTTTCCCTGACCGAGGCGGACTCTCGCGGTAATTCGACTCGGGTGCCCGAACGCGAACTTCCCGAGCGATATGACCGAGACACCATTCACTTGCCCAATCATCGCACCATCGGTGTCGATCATGATCCGGCCGCGGTGGATCTCTTCGTGAAAACGGTCGCGCATACGATCGGAGCGGTAGATCCGGCCCTCGATCGCTCGGTCGACTTGAGTGGCCGTGACGACCTCGACGCCATCCTGCCTAGCCACGTAGCTGGCTTCCCGGAGCAGATCCACCATTGTGGCAATCTGGAGGGTCAGTTTCCGACGATCGCCGGCCAGTCGTGCGCTGTGCTCGATCATGCGGCCCATGGCCGAGCCATCCAGCGGCGGAAAGCCCTTTTCGCGGACCAGCTTCGCGATGAGCTGGGTATAGCGTTCCAGGTTTTCCTCGGTCCGATCCATCCGATCTTCGAAGTCGGCACCGACCTTGAACAGTTCCTCGAAGTCTGGATCGAGTTGGCACAGCAAGTAGTACAACTGCGGGTCGCCGGTGAGGATCACCTGTACTTTGAGGGGGAGAGGCTCGGGCTCGAGCGTGACGGAGCTCACGAGGCTCAGTGCTTGTCCGAGTGACTCGATGCGGAGTCGTCTCGATTGGAGCGCCCGTTTCAGGCCTTCCCAGGAATACTGGTTGCGCAGGAGTTTGTGCGCTTCCAGCATGAGATACCCACCGTGTGCTCGATGGAGCGCGCCACCCTTGATTAGAGTAAAATCGGTCACCAGTGCGCCTAACTGGGCGAGATGTTCGATGCGACCGATCAAATTGTCATAGGTGGGATTGTCTTCATGGACAATAGGGGCGCCCACCGTCTCGGCGTGGTCGACCAGCACGTTGACCTTGAAGCGTCGGAGCGTGCTGGCGCTGTCCGGTCGTGCACTGCCCTCCAGAAGCGCGGGGAGCGATGGCTGTTCCGATTCAGCAAAGTCTTTGGCGTGTTCGATGACGTCCGCTTGGACGGCCTCGAGGTACTCCACCACATTGGGCAAGTTCTCGTACTTTTTCTTGACCTCTTCGATGAGGTGGCCGACAGCGAGACCGGTCACCTCTCGCATGAGATCACGAAGTCGTTCTCCTCGTTCACGATTCAGCTTTGGGAGCTGCCGTAGTGTTCGCTGTACCTCGTCCTGGTACGCGTTCATTCTCTCCTTCAGCCGTTCTTGCTCCTCCTTCGGCAGTTGCTCGAAGTCTTCGCCAGAGATGACTTCGCCTTCCCGTAGGGGGGCGAAGGCCAACCCGACCGGAGTACGCAGCAGTGCAAGCCCCTCCGCTTTGGCGCGATCGGCGATCGCGCGGAGGTCGCGGTCCGGCCGCTCCTTGAATTCGTCGTTGATGACCTGCTGGCGGGTGTGGTATTCCTCGCTATCGAGCGCGCCGACCAGAGCGGTTTGAAGCTCTTCGACCAGTTGCTCCATGGTGCGGCGGAATGCTGAGCCCGTGCCGCTTGGTAGTTCGAGCAGGCGGGGACGGTGAATGTCGTCAAAGTTGTGGATGTAGCAGAGGTCGGGCGGAGATGGTCGGGATTTTGCTGATTCCTCCAAATACTCGCGGATCAGCGATTCCTTCCCGGTTCCCGAGAGCCCGAAGGCGAAGATGTTGTACCCATCCTCTACCATCCCGACCCCCAGCTCGATGGCGGCCACGGCCCGAGGCTGGCCGATGGCTCCGGTCAGGCTTTCGATGTCATCGGTCGTCTGAAACTGGGAGGTATCCAGGGCCGGATGAAACTCGAGGTCCTCCAGGGCGAGCTCCTTCGTCGTCGTCACGGCGCTCGTTCCTCCTGTTGTTGAATCACCCGCGAGATTGCCTAGCAGTCAGACCTTCGAGGCGATCTTTAGAACAGTGGGCTTCACCAATCGGGCGAAGTCACGGTAAGGTAACTGCACCAGTTCAGTGAACGACCCCGCGTTGAAGGCGATCTTCTCGTCCTCGGCGAGGCTATCCGCCACGTAGACTTCGACCCCGAACAGATTGCCGAACGGGGGCATGGCTCCCACATCGCATTCCGGAAACTCCTCGAGCATCTCGTATTCGGTGGCCAATTCGACCGATCGAGCGCCCGTTGCCAGTCGCAGAAGGTCGAAGTCCACCTGATACGAGGCTGGGAGGACGACCAAAGCCGGTCTCTCGTCGAGCTTCACCACGACCGTCTTCGCCAGCTCCTTGCCGGGGATGTGGGCACAAGCCGCGATCTCCTGGGCCGTGTACGCCGGAGAGTGGCTGATGGTGACGTATTTCACGTCGTGGGTGTCGAGGAATTCCTTGAGTTTCTTGAGCGGCATCGTTCCCTCCTGGGGTCCCGATTCCCTAGATACTGCCGCTGCCTTAAAGGAAGGGTGAACGCCGCCTGAAGTTCTAAATGGGCACGCCGTTCGCCACGAGATAGGTCAGTGATTGACACTGGGATGGGGCTAGGGCATCATCGAGCACCCGGTCCGGCTCGTATCACGTCCACCCAGGGCTCTTCGGCCATGTCGACTCTTTCCGCCGAGCAATCCCGGCTCACCACTGTTTCGCTGGTCATTCTCGCCGCGGCGGCCATTACCGCCGCCCTGGCCTACACTCGAGCGGTGATGGTCCCCTTTGTCCTGGCCATCTTCCTTTCCTATCTCCTCGCCCCGTTGGTCGAGTTGCTCCGAAACCGGCTACGGGTGCCTCGCCCCCTGGCGGTGTTCTGCGCGCTTCTGGTGGCAGTGGGGCTCCTCACCCTCCTCGGGGTTCTCATCACGACATCCACCAAGGGGCTGTTAGCGTCGGCGGACATCTATCAGGATCGTGTGATTCGATGGGCCGAATCGGGCCTCGCGTTCCTCGCGCGGCTCGGCGTCGATACCACCGGGATCACGCCTGCCGAAACGATCCAGCGACTCCCGCTCCCGAGTCTCATGCGGGGCGTCGCGGAAACGGCGCTCGGGCTTGTCACGTCGGGAGCACTCGTCCTGATATTCCTCATCTACCTCCTGAGCGGCCGTCGTCACCCGGGGCAGCGATCGGAGGTGTCTGCAGAAATCGACCGGTCGGTGCGCCGCTACATCGTTCTGAAGGTCGGTACCTCGGCGGTGACGGGAATCCTAGTTGGCATCATCCTGAGCCTGTTTGGGCTCGATCTCGCGATTGTCTTCGGGATCCTCGCCTTCTTCCTCAACTTCATTCCCTCGATCGGCTCGATCATCGCTACCCTCCTCCCGATCCCGATCGCCGTCCTCCAGTTCGACAGCCTGTGGCCGATCATCGGCGTAGTGGCGCTGCCGGGCCTGGTCCAGATGGGAATTGGCAACGGCCTCGAGCCGGTCATCATGGGCCAACGGCTGGACCTCCACCCCATCACGGTGCTGCTCGCGCTGCTCTTCTGGGGATTGCTGTGGGGCGTGGTGGGAATGCTCCTCGCAGCGCCGATGACAGCCATTCTCCGTATTGTGCTGGACCGCGTGGAGACCACGCGCCCCATGGCGAACCTCCTGGCTGGGCGTCTTCCCTGGGATCCGGTTGCGACCTAGTACGAGGTGTTCGTGCCGCGTCGCTTATCGATCGGCGCGTCAGTGAGGCGGTAGGGACACGTGAAGATGATCTGCGGTCCCGACGTGGCGCAGGGTGCGAAATCCCATGACGCGGAAATAGACCGTGAGGAGTCCGGTGCGCCACGCGGGTCTCCCGATCGTCCGCAGGTCTACCGCGTGCACGTACCCGTCATTTTGGCGGTAGTGCAGGGACGCTTCCTTGACCGGGAGTCCCATGCGGCGGTAATCGGCTGGAGTTCGGTGAACATCCGTCACAACCAGGTCCCGGTCGGCTAGGAGGAGTGTCCCGAGTGCGATTCGGAAGAGTGGATGGAGGCTCGTGTAATACGCTCGCACCGCATCGCTCTTGGCGTTTTCTCTCGCGAGATACACCAGTGTGTACCCACAGTATGCGGCAACCAGCGGGAGAGCGACCCGGGTTGCCATGAGCCGGATCCGGTGTTTTCCGGTCCACGAGCGTGAGATCCAGGCCCCATACCAGGTGAGAATGCCCAATGTGACCGTCGCAGCACCGAGGAGCGCTCCCCACGTGGGGACGCCCCTGGAGTGGTAGAGCCATGTCCCCGTGCGGACCAGCACGAAGAACGGCAGGACGATGATCACGGCGATCTGAATGATCCGCCAGAGGAGCCGGCGCATCGCGGGGCGACTCCCGGAGCGGCCCTCACGAAGCCCAATCGTGCCCACGAGGATCCTATCTGTCAGGTACGCCGTCAATTACGATCGACGGCCTGGGTTGGTTTCTACTTCATGAAGAAAGCATCAATCGAATGCCATGCGTGCGGTCATACTCTCCGCTTAGGTTAATAGTGGCGTAGAAGACGCGAACCCCAACGAGGTTGGCCGAGATGAAAGGTCCGAATTCTACGTGGCCTCGCGCCCAACGGGTGATGCTCATCGCTGCCGGGCTCACCTGCGCGACGGTGTCGCCCGTCCTCGCCCAGAAGGCAACGCGCGAGCGTCCGCCTGGCGTCACCGATTCTGCCATCGCGGTGGGTCGAGCGTTGTTTCATGGCACTGCCAACTGTGCCGGCTGCCACGGGGTTGAAGGGCAAGGGTCGGAGGCGGCTCCGGCCTTGACTGACGCAGTATGGTTGCACGGGGACGGTTCGTACGAGATGATCTCGAAACTTGTTCTGCACGGCGTCACCAGGTACGAGTCGACCGAAGGAAAACCGATGCCGATGCGCGGCTGGGCGCCGATCAGTGATGATCAGGTTCGTGCCGTTGCGGCGTACGTGTGGTCGATTGGGCCAAAGGGGCGAGGCACCGCGCTGGAAAACCGCCGAAAGAATTGACGGACCGGGAGGGCCTTCATCCCCCTCCGGGGCCGGAACGCCGCGGTGGCCACGGGAGGAAGGCGCTCGTCGTCTCTAGGTAGTCCCGATAGGCGGGCTTGGTCTTGGCCAGGTCCTTCTCCAACAGGGCGACTCCCGAAACCTTGACCAAGAGCGTGGTCATGAGAATTGGGCTGAGGATGGTCCACCACGATCCCGGATTGGACGCGGCCAGCAGGAACAACCCCCACCAAACCAAGGCATCGCCGAAGTAATTGGGGTGCCGCGTGTACCGCCACAGCCCTCGATCGAGGACCTTGCCGCGGTTGGTGGGATCGGCCTTGAATCGGGTCAGCTGCCAATCTCCAATGGACTCAAAGAAGAGGCCTATCGCAAACACCAGAATCCCTACAATATCAGGCGCGCTCAGGGTGCCCGGGTCGAGGCGGCGGATCGCTTCGAACACCGAAAACGAAACGATCCACATGATGAGGGCTTGCAGCCAGAAGACGCTGAAGAGACTGACCCAGCCGAATCGAGCCTCGTGCTTGTCGCGCATAGCTCGATAGCGATAGTCTTCTGCCGCTCCCCATTTGCGGCGGAGGAGATGGAGCGAGAGCCTTGCCCCCCAGAGGGTAACCAGGATGACGACGATCATTGCACGAGTCGTATGCCCCGGGGCGCTGAGGATATACATCCACGCGAGCATGACGAAGCCGAAGCCCCAATAGACGTCGACGATGCTGACATCCCGCATCACGAGACTGATGAGCCAGACGATCGTGGCGAGGCCTATGGCGCCAACCAGACCGAGGAGAGCAACAAAGAGTGCGTGGGGCATGCGGGTGCCGTGAAGTGAGGGCCAACTCCGGATCGAGCTGTCCCGAAACTTCGCCGTCGTGCGGCGGATTCTCAATGCTCTACTCCCGCGCTGCTATGTGTCCTATGGGTGAGGCAGAACAGACCCTCCAATGACCACAGCGACTCGACCTGACGCTCCTGAGTCCACAAGCAAGTTCACGACGCCGATCCGCATCCTGCTCTTGCTGGGATTGCTGTTCGTCTTCCTCGTTGGCGTCAAGGCCATGGGAGACGGGTTCAAGATGTTGGGCAAGGATGTGCTCGACACGTTCTTCGCCGCGACCGAAAACCCCTTCATGGGACTGATCGTCGGGGTCCTGGCGACCACCCTGGTCCAGAGTTCCTCCGTTACCACGTCGATGATCGTGGGCTTGGTGGCCAGTCCCGAGAATCCACTCCCCTTGGCGAACGCTGTTCCCATGATCATGGGCGCGAACATCGGGACCACGGTGACCAACTCCATCGTGTCCCTGGCACATATGGCCCGGCGGGACGAGTTTCGGCGGGCCTTCTCGGTGGCGACGGTACACGACTTCTTCAACGTCATGGCGGTGGCCCTCTTGCTGCCGGTCGAGATGGTGACCGGCTTTCTCCAGAAGACGGCGGGCTTCTTCGTATCGACGGTGAGCGGGCTCACCGGTGCGCAGTATGAGAGTCCCATCAGGGGGGCGATCAGCCAGGGCGTGCGCCCGATCAAAGAATTCGTCGCGGTCCTTTTCGACTCGGCCCAGGGGCAGGGGATCCTCCTGGTGCTCATCAGCGGAGCCCTGATCTTCCTCGCATTGTTCGCGTTGGTCCGGGTGATGCGAAGCGCGATGATGACCCGAGTGGAGATCTACGTAAGCCGTTTCGTCAGCGCGCCGGCCCTGATCGCCATCGCCGTTGGCGTAGTGGTCACCGTTATGGTGCAATCGAGTTCCATTACGACGTCGCTCTTGGTTCCCCTTGCTGGCGCTGGCCTCATCACGGCGCAGCAGGCCTTCCCACTTACGATCGGCGCGAATCTGGGGACGACCGTGACGGCGCTCCTGGCATCCCTCGCCGTATCCGGCGCCCACGCCGAGGCCGGCATCCACATTGCCCTGGTCCACCTCCTGTTCAATCTGACGGCTACAGCGATCATCTTTCCGATCCGACGGGTCCGGCGGATCCCGGTAGCTGGATCGGAGTGGATCGCCGGTGTCGCGACACACTCCCGACGCTGGGCTCTGGTGTATG
>JABDII010000234.1 GCA_013003805.1 Gemmatimonadales bacterium | reverse complement strand
GCCTCACACTTGATCTCGCTCCGGTAGAGGCGGGACAAGCGATTGGCCATGATGGTGCCGGCAGTTCCCGCTCCCAAAATCACGATCCGCTTCATGGACATGGCGGTCCTCAGTCGGTGTCCGGTATTCCCACAAAACCCGTCGCCGTTCGGGGTGGCCCAAAAGTGTCAGGGACCGTCTTAACCAACCCCGAACGTATCATGAAGATTTCTTTAGAGTCTGGGCATGGAGCTTGCTGCGCTTAAGGAGCAGCGTTGCGTGCAAAAATGCCGGTCCCTGGCATCTCCCCCTTAGCACGTCAGACCCGAACCCGGAGCCCCAACATGCTGCGAGTCCATTACGTCCTGGGGGTCGCCTATGTGGCCATCTGCGTCATGCTGATTCGGGGGTACGGTCCGGCCCCGAGGCTGGAGCTCCTACCCCACCCGGGCGGCACGACCCAGTTCACCCCCGCCACCGGCGAGGCCGGCGCGTGGTTCAGGTCCATGAAGCCCTACTGCAACGCGGTGGAGGTCGAGACCCGGCAGCAGGCGGCGCCCGCCCCCGAGACCTTGGAGGGGTTTGGCTACAGTGCAGGCTGCTACGCCTTGGGAGGAAAGATCGATCTGGCACGCGAGGCCATCGAGCGCGCTCCCGCCGATCAGCAATACAAGGCGGCCGGCATCGTATTCGCCCTGGCCCATCCCGTGGCCGACGCGGGCGACGACAAGTCGGCCGGCCCGATCATGGAGTTGGTGCTCGAGTTCTGGCCCAACCACTACCAGGCCCGCTATCACGCAGGCATGTCATCCTACATCCTGGGCGACCTCCAACGAGCCGGCATGCACCTCACCCGTTTCGTCGATGAATACCGGCAGAACGACGGCTGGCGGCGGAATGCGTTGGACGTGCTCGATCGTCTCGACGATTGATCGGGTATGACCACTGAAGCGGTGTACCTCCCGATCGGGACCGTGCTCAAGGATCGCTACGAGATCCTGCGCGAGATCGGTCGCGGTGGATACTCCGTGGTGTTCGCGGCCCGTGATCGCGAGCTGGGAACCGACGTCGCCATCAAGCTCCTAGTGCCGCCGCCGGCGGTCGCCCACATCGCCCGCGAACGGATGCGGCGCGAAGTGCAGGTCGTCCGGGGGCTGTCCCACCAGCACATCGTAGCAGTCCACGACTTCGTCGAAGACGGACCACAGAGCTTCATCGTCATGGAACTGGTCGACGGTCCCGATCTCGCCATTCGGGTTACCCGCCAGCACCCACTCGTCATAGACGACGTCGCGCGTATCGGGGTGGAGATCGCCGGTGCCTTGGCGTTCGCCCATGCGCGCGGCGTGCTCCATCGCGATGTGAAGCCACAGAACATCCTGCTCGATCCGGGCGGACGCGCCCGGCTCACCGACTTCGGCTCCGCCAAACTCGACGGCCAGATGACCATGACCCAGACCGGCGGGCTGGTCGGGACAATCCCGTACAGCGCCCCGGAGGTGTTGAGCGGCCAGCGCGGCGATGCGCGCGCCGACATCTACGCCCTCGGCATGACACTGTACTTCGCGCTGACCGGGCAGTTGCCCGGCAGCCCTGCCTCCCGTCTCCCGCCGGCATCGGCACCCGGCGGTCACCACCCGAGGGAAGTCCGCGGGGAGATTCCGGAGTGGTTGGATACTATCGTCGCTCGGGCCACGGCAGGTGAGCCGAGCCGCCGATTCCACGCCGCCTCCGACCTCACGACGGCATTGGTCGAACGTGAGAGGGGCACGCTCCCGGTCTGGTCGGAGGGGCTCCTGGTCGAGTTCTGTCTCAGCTGCGGAAGCAGCGACACGTTCGGGATGACGCCGTGTCCGGAATGCAGCGGCAGGAGACCCAAGAACGCCGACACCCTCGTATTCGTGGTACCGCCCTCCAAGCGAAAGCAGCGCCTGGAAGTCGCACTCGGCCTCGCCAGCATGTCGTCCACGCCGCTTTCCCAAACCGACCTTCGGCACACCGCGCGGGGACGGCGCGCGGTCGTGCGTATCCCGGCGCACCATGCGGCCTCCGTGATTCGCCACCTCGCCGCCCGGAACATTCCCGCCCAGGCCGTGCCCAAGGCCTACGCCTGGGCGGCAGTCCCGCTGCCGCTCTACGCCCTGGCCGGAGCGATCGTCGTGGTCGGAAGCCTGGCCGGGATGCTCACCCTCCCTGCCCTCCTCTGGACCAGTCCGGTGGTGGCAGGGCTCCTGGTGGTGGGAGGCCACCGCAGCGCACACACGCCAATCCTCACCGCGTCCCCGGGCCGCAGCGGCGGATTCCCCGACGCGCTCGAGTCCCGAGTCACATCAACCATGGCGGCGCTCGGTCCGGGAACCGCGCGGCGCATGGTCGCCGACATCACCACGCTGAGCCAGGCCGTCCTGGCCGAACTTCCCGAGACCGATGCGGCCGAGGGGGGAGGGAGTGACCTGCGGGCCCAGGTCGTCGAGTTGTTCGCCTCGGCCAGCGAGGTGGCCCAGGACCTGGGCAACCTGGACCAGGCACTGAGCCTGCTCGAGAGCCACCGGGAACGGTTCGCGTCGAAACCGGCCAAGTGGCTCGATGCCCTGTCGCAGTGCGAGCGCGCCCGCGATCGGCACGTGCAGCAACTCCTCGACGTCCTCTCGATCCTGGCACGGCTCAAGGCGGAGGAAAGCACTGGACAAGCAGACCAAAGCGAGCAGCTCGCCGAGCTGACCCGAACGCTCGAGCGGGACATGGAAGCGCGGATCGAGGCCGAGGCCGAGATCGAGGAGTTGCTGGCGCTCGAGCCCTAGCGGGGGTGAACCCTCTCCCCTCTCTTGACATCCCGGGTTCCTCAGCGTTCTTGTTTGCCTCCGAGAGCGTTCTACCGTCACCTCAACCCCTCGACACGTGCACGATCATCATCACCTCCTCGCTGTCATCTGGGACTTCGACGGGACCTTGGTCGACACCCGCGCGAAGAACCTCAACGTGACGCGGTCGATCTACGCGAGGCTCACCAAGCGAGACCCCGACGACGTGCCCGGCCTCGCGTCGGTCGAGGCGTACGGACGCTTGACCAGAAAGACCTCGAATTGGCGAACCCTCTACACGGAGGAATTCGGGTTCACCGAAGAACAAACGGACCGCGCGGGCGCGCTCTGGGGCGGCTATCAACGCCGTGACGAGACGCCGGCGATCGTCTATCCCGGCATCCATGAGGTGCTCACCGCGCTCAAGGACACACCACAGGGCATCGTGTCCCAAAATGGCCGTGAAAACATCACCAGGATGCTCGAGCACGAAGACCTGGCGGGACACTTTCAGATGATCGTGGGCTACGAGGAGGTCTCATGGGAGAAACAGAAGCCCGAACCGGAAGGGTTGCTCGCCTGCATCGACGTGTTGGCGGAGCGAACCACCGGACAGGTACTCTACGTCGGCGACCATGAAACCGATGCCCGTTGCGGGCAAAACGGGAATCGGGCCCTCGAAGAGCGCGGGATCGAGATACGCGTCCGAGTCGTCGGGGCAGCGTATGGCGGGGGCCATCCGCAGGATTGGGTGACCCCGGTGGACCATACCGCGCAGTCGGCGCACGACATCCTCGCCATCGCTCAGCAGTACTCCGCGGTCATTCCATAGCGCCAATCGAGCCACGGTAAAAAACGAGCCCCGTGCCGAAACACGGGGCTCGAATGAAAGCATTCAGAGAAGCGTCAACTCACAGCGGGAACTCTCGCCGCGCAGTGTTGCCGCGGGCATCCTTGTAACTCATGATTCCGCGTCGGGAGCCGGCCTGGAACACCGCCACGATGCCCGACCCGCACGTGGCTCGGGCCACTACCGCCTGGGAATCGCCGGCCTGAACCAGAACCCGTTTGTGCCGGAGGCCCTCACGAATGGCCACGGCTCGACACACCTGGTCGGAATCGGTGCGGAACCGGAGCTCGCACACCGACGCACCGGCACCCGGCCGGCACTCGACCTTGACCCCATGCTGAGGGATCGTGGCCAGCGTGGTCGCCGGAATGCCGAGCCGGCGCAGCACCCGAGACGCGTCGGGACCGTTGGCCTGGGCCCTGAGGCCCTGGGGTGTCCCTAAAGCGACACACAAAAGCGTCAAAACCACAACCCGAATCGCCTTCGAGGCGCTAGTAAGCCCGTTTGGTATGCAAAACATTGCACTCCTCCCTTCCTGGGCGGTCGTACACCATGGGGTAGGGGCAAGTGGCATACCGTGACGACCGTTACTTCGGGTTATATTCGGGCGTCGAAGGGGAGTGGTGTGGGTCCTCGAACCATCCCATATTACCCGGTGTGTCGCTCCGCGACGCGCGACGTGTCCGCGCCCGATGTGTCCCCCAGC
>JABDII010000221.1 GCA_013003805.1 Gemmatimonadales bacterium | reverse complement strand
GATGTCGCCAACCCCATTCAACGTGCCATGACCAGTTGCAGTGGCAAAGCGTCCGGTCCCGCCAACGGCCCACCAGTTGCCTTCCATGATGAAGCCCGGCGGCGGATCGGGAGCCCACCAACTTGTCATGTTGTGCTCGATGAACAGCTTGTCGTTATTGGCGGCGGTGAACGTGACCGTGCCTACGGACTCGAACAAGGTCCCATCTTCGCTAGGGCTCGTGCACTGGGTTAGCGAGTATTCGACCCTGCCGAGGTGAGACATCTGCCCCTCTCCGTCGCTGGAGAAGCTCCACCACACAGCACCTGGTGGCGGCGAGCAAGCTTCATCGAACATCACCCTCACGTGTTCTCCCATCACGGTCCCTTTGATCGGCACCTGATGGTTCGGCCCCTTTGCCGACGCTGGGGCTGCAAACACGAGCAGCAGTGTCATGACGACGAAGACTCGAATGACCTTCACCATCAGACACCCCCTTTCCGTACGGACTCTGGGAGCGCCGACCTGGCGCAGGTCCGCACTTATGCCAACGGTATCCGACGGGTCGTCATCTTGGGCGGGTCAATCTATACCCGGGGTTCTTCTGCGCCGTGGGTCAGCTGGCGAGGTCGTAGCCGAGGTCGTGCAGCATCTGGGCAATGAGCAGCGAACCGACTTCGGTCGGGTGTCTTGCGTCTGACATGACGAGTCCCGCGTCCTGCGGAACGTTCGTGCCGTCCGGGCCCATGAATGCGTCGTAGACCTGTGCCACGGGAATCCCATGTTGCGCCGCGGTTACCTCGAGGTATTCCTGAGTCTCTTGTAGGTATGGGTTCAGGATGTGAAGCTTTCCGAGAGCATTCGTGTCCTCGACCTCGAGCATGTACACATCGAGAGCACGTATCAACGTCTCAGTCGGGTCGCAGATCGCAGTGAGTTCGAAGAAGATCGCCTCGACACTTGCCTTGTTGCCGGTGACATAGTCCCGCAGACACTGCTGATGGTCGTCACCGCCACAGTCCGCCGGGTCCAACCCGCGCCAACTGATCGCCGTTGGGAACGCCGGGTTGGCATCACCCTGGGGGATCTCGAGGAGAACCACGTCGGCTTCCATCAGATCAGCCCGGATCGTGTCACTGGTGCCTTTGGCGAGGTCTGGCATCCCCGGCGGAGTAGAGGCTGGTGCCCAATGCGCGGCGGGCCGGCGGGGCCACGTCGGTGCCCAGCAAGCGGCAGGATCGATGACGCCACCATCTTTGTAGAGTCGCTGGGCAGCTTCAACGGCGGTCGGTAGATCGTCCAGTTCGACGTCCTCTTTCATGATGACTTTTCCCGAGAATGGAACGCTGCCGCCTAACTCATCGCCGCGAGCCACGCGAATCCCATGACGTTTGGTGCGGAGCCGGGTCAACTTCAGCTCAGAGAGGAATTGTCCTTCAGAGACCATCACCGACCGACGCTCACCGGTCTCGATGTGCTCGACGAATGCCTCGATCACTGTCCAAACATCACTGCTCTCGGGTGAGGTTTACGGGTGCTTCCGGGCTTCACGCCAGCGATCGAAGCACCGCAACTTCCGGGTAGTCCTCGGGTGGGCCGTAGCCGTTCTCGGATAGCCAGCGGATCGCAACCAGGCAACGCCACGCCCGCCAGGCGCGGATCAGGTCGTGGTCGACGTCGGTGCCGTAGCCGGCGATGACGTCTTCGAGGTGTTCCTCGTGTCCCAGCGTGAGGGTGGCGAGGTCGAACAGCGGGTCTCCCTGGGAGGCTTCGGACCAGTCGATGATGCCGGTGATCTGGTCGCCTTCGATGAAGACGTGTTCGACGTGGAGGTCGCCGTGCGTGAATACCGGTTTCCAGAGTCGGAGCGCCGTCTCGGCGAGCTGTTGGTTGCGCCTGACGGCGTCGGCGGGAAGGACCTCGTTGGCGACGAGCCAGTCGCACTCGTCGTCGAGTCGGGACGCTAGTTCGTCGAGGCTCTTGCCGGGCCATGGCGGGAGCGGTGCGTTGTGCAGGGCTCGAATCGCAGCACCGGCTGCCGCCCATGCGGAGGGCGGAGCAGTCGATGGTTCCCCGAGAACTCCGAGGACCTTCCCCGGAACGGCTGCGAGCGCCAGCACTGGGGGGTTCCGCCATAGGATTTCTGGAGTCGGGACAGGAGCCATGGCCATTGCCTCGACCTCGATGTCTGTGCGCGTTTGTTCGGCGTCGATCTTCAGGAACACATCGCCGACGCGCAACGTGACACGATCGTTATTCGCAAGGACAACCTCGACCTGTTCCACGTCCCGCATGTTCGCAGCCGTGAGC
>JABDII010000220.1 GCA_013003805.1 Gemmatimonadales bacterium | reverse complement strand
AGCGCAGATCGAGCGCGTCGAGCTTCAAGCCACCTTCGCTTGTGTAATCACTGCAGACGAGGTGCGATTCACGCTCCGCCGCGAGCGGGAAGCGAGGTGCGTCCAATTCCACAGAGCTGATCGATCGGCAAGCCGGAGCGAGGGCCGCTCGGGCGGCTTCTATGTTGTCGCCGAAGGCGAGGCCGGAGAGCCGGCCGTCCAGGACTTGGGTCTGGGCCACTGCTGGGGAGAGCGCAAGGAGGAGTAGTGCCAAGAGAGTCCGGGTCATGGGAGGGAATACGGCTCCGATGCTGGGATGGTTTCGGATTGGAGTGAGGAGTGAGGAGGAAGGAGTGACAGTGAGGAGTAAGGAGTAAGGAGTGAGGAGTGAGGAGGACCGATAGCCGATAGCGGGGGGAGGTAGGGCAGGGCGGTTAGCCGATAGCTTGTTAGCCGTTCTCCCCGTACTATCCCTCCTCATGCCCATGATCACCGTCCAAGACCTCGAGTTCACCTACGCCGGCGCGACCACCTCCGCGGTGCGGGGCCTCGACTTCGAAGTCCACCCCGGAGAGATCTTCGGCTTCTTGGGACCCAGCGGTGCGGGGAAGTCGACCACCCAACGGATCCTCTCGGGGCTCCTCAAGCCCTATCGCGGGCTGGTGCTCATCTTCGACCGGGAACTGAGCGACTGGGACGGCGACTTCTACGAGCGGATCGGCGTCTCGTTCGAGCTGCCCAATCACTTCTTGAAGCTCACCGGCATCGAGAACCTCGAGTACTTCCGGGCCCTGTACCAATCCACCACCGTGGCACCGGCGGTGTTGTTGGAGTCGGTTGGATTGGGCGACAGTGGTGGCGTCCGGGTGGGCCAGTACTCCAAAGGCATGATGACCAGGCTCGGGGTGGCCCGGGCCCTGCTCCACGGCCCCGAGCTGGTGTTCATGGACGAGCCGACGGTGGGGCTGGATCCCACCAGCGGCCGACTGGTCAAAGAAGTCATCCGAGCCCAACGCGACCAGGGCAAGACCATCTTCCTCACCACCCACGACATGGCGACGGTCGATGAGCTGTGCGATCGGGTGGCCTTCATCGTCGGTGGCGAGATCAAGCTCATCGACCGCCCCCGCGAGTTGAAGCTCAGTCATGGTACCGACCAGGTCGTCATCGAGTACCAAGGCAGAGGCGGCCTGGCTCGACAGAGCTTTCCCCTGTCCGGGCTCGGCACCAACCAGGCGTTTCTGGATCTGCTCCGCACCCACCCCATCCAGACGATCCACACCCAGGAAGCCAGCCTGGACGACATCTTCATCCGGGTGACCGGCGAGCGGTTGGCATGAAGCGGCTGGTTGCCACCGTACGGCGGGACCTGAAGCTGCTCTACCGGAACGGCTTCTTCCATGCCGCGGCGGTGGTCGCCGGGATCCTGATTTTGGTGCTGCGAGCGTTGCCCCCGGACTTCGCCGCCTGGCTCCTCCCGCTTGCCCTGCTCGGCAATTTCGTGACCAACGGCTTCTACTTTGCCGCCGGCATGATGCTGCTGGAGAAGGCCGAGCGGACCTTGGACGTCCAGTTCGCAACCCCACTCAGGTCGGCGGAGTATGTCGGAGCCAAGATCGTCGCCCTGAGCCTGCTCACCCTGGTGGAGACCGGGGTGATCGTCGTCGCGAGCGGCCACAGTCGGTACCTGCTGTTGGGTCTCAGCACGGTGGCGCTGACCGCCGTGTTGGGTCAACTCGGATTGCTCATGGTGACCCGCTATCGCTCGATCAACGAGTTCCTGATGCCGTCGGTGCTCGTGATGTATGCGGTCATGCTCCCGGCGGTCGACTTGCTGGGTCTCTGGGACAGCGCGCTCTTGTACTTCCACCCCCTGTACCCGCCGATGGTGTTGCTCGAGGCGGCCTTCCGACCGGTGAGCGGGCTCGAGACCGTCGTGGCCTTGGTGCTGACCGCCGCCTGGATCGCCGTCGGGATGGCCATCTCCCAGCGGGTCATCGGACGGTTTGCCACGACGCCATGAACCTCGTCAGCACCATCCGGGCCCTCGGACCCATCGATGCCAAAAACGTCGCCCGCGACCCGCTGCTCCGGTGGGTACTGGTCTTCGGCCTCCTGATCGGATTGGCCTTGCGACTGGGGGTGCCCCCGCTGCCCGAATATCTCGAGGCCACATACCAGTTCGATCTCACCGCCTACTACGTGCTGATCATGAGCACGTGTCTGCTCTTCGTCCCAGCGTTGGTCGGCACGGTGGTTGGCTTCCTGCTGCTCGACCAACGCGACGACCGCACCCTGGATGCGCTCCAGGTGACCCCACTGACCGTGACGGGGTATCTCTGGTATCGCATCGCGACACCCATGTTGTTGAGCGTTGCCTTGACCCCGGTAGTATTGCTCATCGCCAATCTGGTGTCGTTGGACGCTCCGCTCCTGGTGCTGATGAGCCTGGTAGCCGCACCGTTCGCGGCGCTCATGGCCCTCGCCATCGCCAGCCTGGCCCAGAACAAGGTGCAGGGCTTCGCCCTCAGCAAGGCGAGCGGCCTGGTTACCATGCCGCCCATTGTCGCTTACTTCGTGGCCGGCAAATGGCAGTTCGCCTTCGGGTTGGTGCCGACATATTGGCCGGTCAAGGCGTACTGGTCGGCGGCCGCGGGTGGGAGCGAGTTTTGGATCTACCTGGCCATCGCCACGGTGTATCAAGGGGTGTTATTGGTGGTCTTGGCCCGCCACTTCCGACGGGTGGTATCCCGCTGACGAGAAGAGCTACGAGGGAGTGAGGAGTGAGGAGTAAGGAGTGAGGAGTAAGGAGTAAGGGGTGAGAAGGGGGGTGATCGATCGGGATCCGGTGGTTGAGTGGAGATGTGGGTTCAGAATCTCGGCATCGCACAGCAGAAACCGACTCCAGGCTATCGCGGGATGCTGGTCATCTCGATGAATCAAGCTATTGTATGAGGGCGCGTGCATGGAGAGGTGCAAGGCTTGGCCTCAAGGCCTCAGGAGGGCGGGTAAGATGCGTACCTATGCGCGGAGAGTGCAGCAGTCGCAACGGCGCGAGTCGGGTAGACCTGCGCGACCGAGCGTAGCACCATCCGCGCGAAGGCACCCCGTCCCGGACTTACGGCGCACCATTGGAAATCACGCCTTACAGAGTCTGCCCCGGCTGCGCGAGATCGGGCGTCGAGTCCCGCAGCTGCAGCCGCGAGCAAGGACTGAGGGCGCGGCATCGGGCGCCGGTCATGCCAGGCAGGCTGGGTTCGCTCAGGACGTCAGCCGGATGCCGGCGTTGTCGAGCACACCGTCCACCGGCAAGCCGAATCTCACCTTCTCCCCAAGGGTTCCGACCGGCTTGCCGGTCGACACGCCCGCATGGACGACCGGCGGGGAGATACACCTTGGACCCGGCTCGCTGGGGTGGTCCCCAGCCCAACGCGGGCGGCTGCTGCGACATGAGCTGGCGCACTCCGTCCATCAGTCCTGGGCGCCGCCCGGCACATCGCTTGGAGCCCGCGAGCACGCGGAGATGCTGGCGGGCCGTGCAGAGCGTGGAGCGGCCCTGTCGCTGCGGGACGTGCTCGCGCCGGCGCCAGACCTGCTCGCGTATCCCCCGAAGCCATATAAGCCGTTTGACCAGGTCTGGATTGGCTACCCTGGCATCGTGGGCGAGGTGGTCACGAGCGGTGTCACCGTCCGCTTCTACAAGGACTATGACGAGCTTGGTATCGGAGTGAAAGGGAGGTCGGATTATTGGGCTTACGAGTGTGGCAAGCACGATACCGCTCCCCTCCCCGACATTGCGAAGAAGATGAAGGACGTCGGCGAGTTCGTGGCCCGACTCAACAAGAAGATCCCGGCGGTGGGAGCCGCACATCGGGTTGCCCTCGTCGCAGTGCACGGAGGCTCGGCATCCGCGGGATACCGCACGGCTCATGGGAAGGGCATGGTTGTGCTGCCTGTGGCGGAATTCGACACCGGCAAGTTCGGCGACACCCTCGCCCACGAAGTGACGCATGGCATTTTCGAGCATCACCTACGGGCAGGCCCGAGAGCCAAGGGCGCGGCGGCCACCGCTATCGCGCCCGATCCCCTCGCGCTGCGATTCGCAGAACTCTATCTCAAGCTCGAAGCAACCGAGGCAGTACCCGAACCCACCGCGCGATTCGATCCGAAGAGTCCACCGCCACTATCCGGGGATGGGCCGGCGCACCCGGCGGGGTTGGTCATGGTCACGGACACCCTCTGGGCAGCGGAAGCCGGGGGGCATCCATGGCACGGGGTCGACGAGTTCTTTGCCAGCGCCTACGCGGCCTTCGTTCGACAACCCAAGCTGCTTAAGAAGATCGTGAAACACTACGGACGGCACGACAAGAGTATCGGGCCGTTAGCGAAAGAACTGTTCCTGCTCCTGAGGAGTGTGGGGAAGCCGAAGAAACTGAGTACGCTCGCAGCGCCAAGCAAGCCAGGGCCTGCTGAGCGCGAGCTGTCCGGCATAGGCGCCACGCCTGATTTCACGGGCAAGACAGGCAGAATCGGATGGCTGGTCGAGCCTTCGAGGATGCCAGCTCCCGATCGGATCCGTTGTGAGCCGCTGTCCGTTGATCCAAGGTCAATCGAGGAGTTGCTCGGCATCGATGATTTGCCGGATGTCGAGGAAGAGACACCCGAGGCTGAACGGGAGCCCGCTCCTCGCGGCTCGAAGAATCCCTAGCGCGGACTTCGCCTTCGTCGGGTGAAAGCCCAGCCCCCACGCTGACCAGCGGCGACTCTGCTCGATCCGGCTCGTTGCTGTAGGGAGCCACCGCGCTCGTCAAATCCGGGAAATGTTGTCGTCCAAGGTCGTCCGGCATGGACATCTGGATTTCCCGGCGCCCGAGTCCTATCCTATGGCCAGGCCTTCCAATAGAGGTGTGCCATGCCGGAGCCCTCCACTCACTCTCCGGACTTTACTCCCCAATCATTCGACCAGGTCCTGATTGATGAGCTGCGGGCCATCGAGGAATCCCGCAAGCTACGGGAGCGCCCGCCGGCAGGGCCGTCACAATGGTCCGGATATCGGCAGGCCGACCATGTTCGAGCTCTCGGCGTTGCGTTCTCGGGCGGTGGCATTCGGAGCGCCACGTTCAATCTCGGCGTGCTTCAGGCTCTCGCGCGGCTCAAGTTGCTGGAGCGGGTTGATTACCTCTCTACCGTCTCCGGCGGTGGATACATCGGCACGTGGCTCAACGCGTGGATATTTCGGCGTGACCAAGCCCTGCGGGAGCCACCTACACAAGGTTCCGGCGCGCCAGCGTCCGGCTCCACGTGTGGACTACTTGAGGTCCAAAAGGTGCTCGCCGGCGAGGACGGAACGGGCGAACGCGGCTCCGACACCAAGCCCACCTCGGCACAACCTAAAGGCACGACCGATCGATCCGGCGAGAACGGACCGCACGAGATCCACTGGTTGCGCGAGTTCAGCAACTACTTGACCCCCAGACGCGGCCTGTTCGGTGCCGATACCTGGGCCGCAATGACGACGTACACCCGCAACCTGTTGCTGAATTTTCTCATTGTCGTCCTGGCGATTCTTGCGCTCTTGATCGTTCCGCACGTTCTGGACGAATGGTATATGAGGCTGGCAACGCTCTCCGCGCCAGAGGATATCGCCAAGGTCCTTGCCCCTATTCTGGTCCTCCTGCTCGGCGCCGTCACGGTGATTGCATTCAACTTCCGGATTGCCTTGGAACAGGCCGCACCAGACACCAAGTCGCTGCCACAACAAGAGCCGTGGTTCATCTACGCCTTGGCAATTGTGCCACTCGTTGCCGGTTCGTGGCTTCTGAGCGTCGTCCTCTGGTGGCTGGGAACCCGCGGGTTTATCGATCGTGGCCCTTGGATTGTAGGTGCCATTGTCGCAAATGCGGGTATTTGGGCATATGCCTGGCTTCTCGGGAAGCTGCTGCTCAAGGAGAAGGCGGTCCATGACCGCGAGGTCAACACCGCCAAGGCGTTCCTGGCTACGGTGATGGCTGGCGCGGTGTCAGGTGCCGTCGGAGGACTGCTGCTCAATGCTATCGCCAGATGGATGGCGAGCCCGACGTCCGTTCGAGACGCAACGGCGGCGGTTGCAGTTCCCGACAAAGCCACGGTGGTGTTGGCGATGCCGCTCGTCGCCTTGGCGATTGGACTCACCGAGGTACTGCACCTGGGTCTGATAGGGCGACGGTTTCCCGAGGAGCTGCGGGAGTGGTGGAGCCGGGCCGGTGGTGCGGTGATGAAATGGACTCTGGTCATAACCGCCGTCACCGCGGTCACATTGTTTGGGTTGGACGTGATAGTGGAGATAGAGGAGAGAGCACCTGATTGGATCAATGAGGCTCTCACCTCGGGATGGCTCATCACGACCATCACAGGAGTCTTGGCCGGTAAGAGTGCGGCCTCGTCAGGCGGTTCGCCTAACCGTGTGGTTGAACTCGTTACCAAGGTTGCACCAGCTGTCTTCATCATTGGGTTAATCTTGTTGCTCGCGGTCCTGCTGGAGCGGCTACTGCCGGTCATCGAAGGATGGGATCCGGGCGTGGGACAAGTGACCTGGTTGTTGATCGTTGCTTTGCTGATGCTCCTGGCCGCCTGGTTCCTTTCGTGGCGGGTGGACGTCAACGAGTTCTCGATGCACGCGCTCTATAGGAACCGGTTGGTGCGGTGCTATTTGGGCGCTTCGAACTCCAAGCGCAACGCCCATCCGTTCACCGGCTTCGATCCGAGCGATGATAGCCTGAAGCTGCATGAGCTGAGACCGGATTGTGGCACTCCGTTTAGCGGACCGTATCCGATCATCAACACGGCGCTCAATCTGGTAAGCGGTGACAACCTTGCGTGGCAACAGCGGAAGGCCACTTCATTCGCCTTTACCCCGCAGTACTCTGGGTATGAGATCCCACTTGCTCAGCGGGACAAGCGGCGGTCAGGCCAGTTGCATGACAAGGGTTTTCGCCGGAGCGAGGCGTACGGGAACGGCATCTCGCTGGGCACGGCCGTAGCTATATCCGGAGCTGCGGCGAGTCCAAACATGGGCTATCACACGTCCAAAGCCGTGGCGTTCCTGATGACCGTGTTCAACGTACGACTCGGCTGGTGGCTCGCGAATTCTCGGCATCGTGCGCTCGATGGTGGTAGGAGTCGGGGGCGGGGGGTCGCGGGTCCCCGGGCAGGCTTGTTCTACTTGCTTGCCGAGCTTATGGGGCAGACCAACGACCGTCGCAAATACGTTTACCTGTCCGATGGCGGACATTTCGAAAACCTGGGACTCTACGAGCTGGTCCGGCGGCGGTGTCGCTTCATCATCGTGTGCGACGCCGCCGAGGATCGTGCGATGAAGTTCACCAGCCTCGGCAATGCGATCGAGAAGTGCCGAACGGATTTCGGTGTCGACATCGAGCTCGACGTCACCGCGCTTCATCTCGACAGCCAGACTAAAACGAGTCGACGGCATTGTGCCATCGGTAAGATCCACTATCCACCCGCGGCAGAAGGAGACGTGGGGCCTGTCGGCACCGTGGTGTACATCCGGTCGACATTGACGGGTGATGAGCCGACGGACATCAATCGTTACGCAGCGCATCACCCGGAGTTCCCGCATCAGTCGACTGCCGATCAGTGGTTCGACGAGTCACAGTTCGAGAGTTACCGCGCCCTCGGTGAGCACATAGGCCACACCGTGTTCGGGGTCCTGGGAAATCGCGCCGAGATCGAACGAAGCGATACCGAGGACCTCTTTATTGATCTGCGGCAACGGTGGTACCCGCCGAGCAAGGCGGTCGCGGAGACCTTCACCAAGCACACTGGTAGGCTCAGCCATGTCTTAGAGGCGATACGTGGAAGCCGTGACCTAGACTTTCTCGACGCTCAGCTTTATCCGGAGTGGTTGGGCCTAGCGGCCTATAGGGGTTCCTCACCAGCTGCTCAGGCCTGGCTGCCGGAACGGCATTCTGAGATGCGGGATGGATTCTACGTGTGCACTCAGATGATTCAGCTCATGCAGGACGTGTATATCGATCTCGAACTGGAGTCGGAGTACGGCCATCCGGACAATCGCGGTTGGATGAACCTGTTCAGGCGCTGTTCCGAGTCCGGGATGTTTCGCGTCGCGTGGGCCATTGGTGCCTCGACCTACGGGGCGCGATTTCAAAATTTTTGTGAAAGGCGCCTGGATCTCAGCGTCGGCACGATCGAGTACGAGGAGTTGGCGGCGTCTGGCGATGAGTCGCCGGACAAGTCGTTGGAAGCCGCTAAGAGACAGGGAATCATCGATCATCAAGAGGAACGACTGCTGCGGGGAATGGTGCAGAGTGGCTTCGTCGGTGACGGGAGCATCTTTGCGCTCCAAATCGGCGTAAGTGACCCGACGGAAGGCCATGCAAGCGACGCTAGGACATTCCGTTTTACCTTCGCCGTTGGCGTCCGGCGGGGGGAGGAGCTGGCGTTCTATCGGGTGCGGAGGTCGTTGAGACAGATGCGCCTTGGTCGATCGGGGCTGGAGAAGCTGGTTGATGACGAGGGCGTGACCCGACCGGCCGAGGTCACCGATCTTCCCCGCGTGTCGAAGACGGCGGCTCAGGCGTTCCGGAAACTGTTTTGGTCCGTGGCGTCAGGGATGGAACGTCGCAAAGGAGAGCGGGAGCATCATACCTATTGAAGCGCCTGGATCTACTCCGGTCCCAGCAGCCACGTCCAGGAGCAGTCATGCGGGCTTCTCGGCTATGGTGTTCATGTGTACTAGTCCTCGCGGCGTCCTTGGCTGGTAAGGGGAGTACCTCCGGCACCACCGAACGCGACAGTGCCGGCGTCACGATCGTCGAGAATCTGGTCTCCCAAACTGCAACCCCAACCTGGCATCTCTCCGACACCCCAACCGTCGAAATCGGCTTGGTCGAGGGTGCCGAGCCGTACCTCCTGCACCGAGTAACTGCCTCATATGTGCTGGACGATGGCCGGATCGTTGTCGCTAACTCGGGTACGGCCGAGCTCCGGTTCTTCGACGCCCAGGGCACATACCTTGGCGCCACCGAGGGCCGGGGACAGGGTCCGGGTGAACTGCGCGGTATTGGCCAAGTCGTCCGCCTCCCGGGCGACACGCTGATCAACGTCGATCCCGGTGAGGGCCGGCTCGATCGGTTCGATAGCGAAGGCCGGTACATCGATCGATCCAGGTTCAGCTTCCGTCACCTCTTCAACCGTCCATTCTTTGCCGAAAACGCCGAGCTGCTGCCGGACGGGAGCCTGCTCATTCTGCTGTTCGAGAGCGAGCGAGAGACTCCCACCGGACTGTCTCGGGCCAGACTGGGTCGAATTCGGCTGAACCTCGCGACCACCGAGCAGGACACGATTGGCTGGTTCGGCGCAGCGGAGAACTACACCATAGAAGTCGGCGGACGGCGGCTACCGGGCTCGGCTCCCTTCGGCCGTCACACCGTGATCACATGGAGCGACCGGTACATCTACGTGGGCGATACTGACCGCTACGAGGTCAGCTGCTACACCATCGATGGCTCTCTGGTGCGGCTCATCCGTCGCGATGCGGATCCAGTTCCAGTGACGGACCAGGACATCGCCGACCACCGAGCACTCTATCGAGAGTTCATGAAGCAGAATCCCGACCGGGCCGAGCTGCTTAGACGCTGGCTTGACGCCGTGCCGTACCCCGCCACCAAGCCCTCCTTTACCCGTCTCATGACCGATCGCTTGGAGAACCTTTGGGTGGCCGAGCCGCGGCCGGCGGCGGAGGATGCCGTGCCGTGGAGCGTGTTCACCGCCGAGGGGCAGTTCCTGAGCCGGATCGGCCTGCCCCAGAACTTCACCCCCAAGGACATCGGCCCCAATTACGTGCTCGGCGTGTGGCGGGACGAGCTGGAAGTGGAGTTTGTGCGGAGGCACGAAATAGTGAGGAGTAAGGGTAAGGAGTGAGGAGTACGACGCCGCCGCCGAACCGCCCATCCGCCCATCCGAGGTATGATCTTCCCACCTTCCCGCCCTTCACTAGGGTTTTCCCTAGTTCAATTTCACGCTCACCGACCAGAATGGGGCAAGAGTCTCTTCTTCCCGATGGTTTCACAAATACTTCACCTGCCAGGTGGGACCGTAACACTGGGGAACGGGATCAAGCGGTGCCCTTGCCGCAGATTCCTCGTCGGTAGTCTCCCAAGTACCTGAACCTGTATCTCGCTTCCACTGCAGTGCGAGTGTGATTCAAGCTGCTGGAGTGAACCAGGGTTCCTGTCGATGGCCGCCCCACCAAGCCGGGTGTAGCTCCAGGGGTTGCGTGTTCTCTCCGAGGCTGCGGCATCGCGAGCGGTCCGGCCGCGTGGTGCTGGGGGAGCGACGCCCTTGGACAACGCGGAAACGGCAGTCAACCAGAGAGCGACACGTTGGAGAAGGTCGTGTTTCAGCCCTGATTCGAGGGCGAACAGACGAGGGACTGCACCGATATGCGACAGTGGAGAATGGGCACTAGGACGAGGGGCATCGTGGCAGCGGCCATGGCCGCTGCACTTTTTCTGAGATGTGGCGGCAGTGATTCGACTGGACCGACGCCTCCCCCCCCTCCTCCACCCGGCCCGCCGCCGGCCCCGGTTCGCATTAGCATCGGGGACTCGATTCAGAATCAGATCGCCGATGGCTCCGCCCCCCAGC
>JABDII010000181.1 GCA_013003805.1 Gemmatimonadales bacterium | reverse complement strand
AGCACGTTGTTCCCGTCGAACCGCCAGCCCTCGACGCCATAGGCGGCAGGCCAGTCCGCGAAATCCGGTGCAACATGATGTTGATCGAGGCGAGTCCCCAGGGCAACCTGGTTGTTTTGGATGATGAATACTACCGGTAGACCAGCTACCGCAGCGAAATTCAGGCCCTCATGCACCACTCCGGCCTTAGTGCTTCCGTCCCCTATCCAGTTGAGGATCACGGCGTCTTGGCCGAGCATCCTCGCCGCAAGGGCGAGGCCGGCCGCCACCGGCACCATCGTCCCGACAGGTGAGACCGGTTGCAGTACGTGATGTTCCGCTGACCCGACGTGGAGATCTCGCCCCGCTGAAGGAGAGTCTGCGCTTGCCAGGTAGGCCCGGAACATATCTTCGAGCGGCATCCCCATGTCACAGCAAGCCGCTTGGTTACGGATCATGGGAGCCACGTAGTCTGTCTCGGGCTCGAGCGCGTAGACGGGACCGACCGTCGCGGCTTCTTCGCCGGTGCCGAGCCAGGCCTTGGAGATGACGCCCTGCCGGACCCAGCGCTTGAGCGCGATATCATGGAGCCGGGCACGGAGCAGACGCCGGTATAGCTCTATCAGCCGTTCTTGGCCCAACGACTCGACCAAGCGATGCCGGGCCGGGTCGCCGACTAGCGTTTCCTCGAACGTCTCGACCAATGCGGGCTCGGGCGTCCAGTCGATATACTCTGGAGGATCATAGGCCGGGTACCGCTTCACGGCTTGGATCGGATGGAGGGATCGGCCTGGGACAGGGCTTCGACAAAGGCACCGACGGTGGGATACCTCTGATCCGGCTCCGCCGCGAGGGTCCTCAGGATGACGGCCTCGAGGGCCGGCGGGAAGTCGGGCTTGATGGATCGCATCGTCATGGGAGTGCTCTTGAGCCGGGCGATCATCTGATCCTGGGGAGTCCGGCCTTTGAAGGGTAGCTCCCCTGTGAACAACTCAAAGGCAAGCACACCAACGCCGTAGAGGTCACTCCTGTCATCGAGCGGTTGGCCCCGAACTTGTTCGGGGCTCATGAACTCCGGTGTCCCAAGCACGATCCCCGTCGCCGTGAGTTTTTGGACTTCGGCGCCGGCATCCATGTGCTTGGCCAACCCGAAGTCCATGACCACCGCGCGACGGCCGTGGGGACAATCGGCCGCCGGCACGAGCATGACGTTTTCCGGCTTGAGATCTCGATGGAGAATGTGCACCCGATGTGCATGGGCCAGGCCTCGGGCGATATCCACCAGAAGTGGGAGCCCCTCAGCGCGATCAAACGAGCCCCTGGCGTCGAGCGCTTCGGCGAGGCTTTCGCCCTCGAGAAAGGGCATCACCAGGAAGAGGAAGCCTTCGGACGTTTCGCCGACATGCAAGATCGGGCACACATTGGGGTGATCGAGCTGCATCGCGAGTTCGGCCTCGCGGCGTAGACGTTCCACCGCCTTGGCATCGTCGGCCAGCTGGGGAGCCAGAACCTTGAGCGCGCGTTCGGTGCCGGTCTCGAGCTCTCGACCGAGGTATACGACGGCCATGCCGCCTTCCCCAATCCTCCGCACCACCTCGAACCGGTCCACTAAGATCTGTCCCATGAGAGTTCTCGCCTGTCCGGCACGTTCGGCGAGCTTTCCGGGTGCGGTGGTCTTCCCAGCGGTGCGAGGAGTTGGGCGACGGAGCGCAGATCGACTGCCTGATAGTTCGACCAAGGGTGAGCCGTCGCGCGGACAAAAGCGCGCAGGAGGCGAATACGTTGTCTGGCAGCGAGGACAGCGTCGCACGCTCAGTCCTGATAGCGGTTACGGCCTTCGCGCTTGGCCATATAGAGATTCTGGTCGGCGCGATGCAGGAGGGATGCGCCGTCCGCAATTTCCTTATCAGGATAGGTCGCACCGCCGATGCTCACGGTGAGGCGGACCGGCGTGGCGTCGTCACCGAAAACCCGGCCTGTAACGTCGCGCAGGATACGCTCCGCGAAGATGCGTGCCCCCGTGGCGCCGGTCTCGGGCAGCAACACGACGAATTCTTCGCCCCCGTAGCGAGCGACGACATCGATGGCGCGCTGATCCTGGCGGAGCATGTCAGCGAATTGCCGCAGCACGCGATCTCCGACGAGGTGGCCGTAGGTATCGTT
Source organism: Gemmatimonadales bacterium (assembly GCA_013003805.1). GTDB lineage: Bacteria > Gemmatimonadota > Gemmatimonadetes > Gemmatimonadales > GWC2-71-9 > JABDII01. The sequence goes on along the minus strand of JABDII010000181.1, from coordinate 2,466 downwards.
GACATCCTTGAAGTCGTCAATATCGATCATGAGACACGCAAGTACCGTCTCGAAGCGGGCGGTACGTTCCATCTCCACCGTCATCCGCTCGAGCAGGGCTCGGCGATTGAAGGCCTCGGTCAGCGGGTCCACCTCGGCGAGGCGGCGCATTTCGTTCTTTCCCGCAATCGCTTTCTCGAGATCGTGCGCCTTTTCGAGGGCGGACACCGCAGCGGTAATCACTTGTTGGGCGAATCGTCCATCGCTCACATTCAGAGGTGGGTCCTGGTCGGTCGTACGGAGAAAGAACACCCCTGCCGGCGCATCCTTGAGCGAGAAGGGAATCGAGACAACGGAACGCGTGGGGACTTGAACCCCCTTGGATTCCCACTCGGTGCGAATCTCGTGGTACAGCGGGTCAGTCGTGACGTCCGCAACAAGCACCATGCTCTGGCGGTCGAGGGTCTCGCGTACCTCGGGGTAGTGCTTGAGATCGACCTCGAGGCTACGTAACATCGGATTCTCGTAGGCCGCAACGACGGTACCCGTTGTGTCATCGGGGCCCGCGAGGATGATGGAACATTTGGAAATCTTGAGGCCACGCGCCACCCGCCGAACCAGGATCTGATAGATCTCATCCGACTTGATCGTGGCCGTGACTTCTCGGAGGATATCCATCATGTCGTCACGCGACCGGGCCTCGGCCCTGGCCTGGTCCAATTCCCTGCTGGCTCGCAAGTGCGCCTTCACCCGGGCGAGCAACTCACGGATTCGAATCGGCTTAGGAATGAAATCGGCGGCGCCGAGACCCAGCGACGTTATCGTTCCTTCCTCGGGAGGCATCGAGGAGATCATCAACACCGGGAGGTTCTTGAGATCTGGATGGGTCTTGATTCGCTCCAGCAAGTCGAGACCGTCGACGTCCGGCATCAGGATGTCCAGGAGCAACAAATCATAGCCATTGGTCAGGAGTCGCTCGACCAGGTTCTTCCCCCCAGCAATCGTCTCGACGTCATAGCCATTGTCCTTGAGAACCCACGAGAGGGTCCGGTTCAGCGTCTCATCGTCATCGGCGACGAGGATCTTCGGCACCAGGCTCATGCGTCTACCAATCGCTGGAATAAGGTGGGGTCGACGTTGCCCCCGCTCACGATTGCAACCGTCGGACCACTGGGCCGTACGGCACCCGCCAGGAGCGCGGCCGCGGTCGCGGCACCGGAGGGCTCGGCTCGAATCCCGCATTCTCGGGAGAGAACCCGTACGGCCTCGGTGATCTGGGCGTCGTTGACCTGTACCGTATCCCCCACGACGGGCCGAATAATGGGGAACGTGAGGCTGCCTATCGCGAGGGGAAGGAGGCCATCTGCAATACTCTCGGTTCGATCGAGAGGCACGGGACTGCCGGCAGCCATGGCCGCGGCAAGTTTCGCCGCGCCGGTGGGCTCGACCCCAATCACCTGAATGTCCGGTCTGAGGGCAGCCACCACGATGCATGCCCCCGCGAGCAGCCCTCCCCCGCCAACCGGAACAATCAGAGTCGCGACATCGGGGGCTTGCTCGAGGATCTCGAGACTGCACGTGGCCTGACCGGCGATCACGTTGAAATCATCGAATGGCGGGATGATGGTGAGACCTTCCGCCTGGGCAGTGGTCTCCGCCTTCTCTCGGCGCGTCGCCGACGTGGGGCCGCCCATGCGCACTTCGCCACCGTGCCGCTTCACACCCTCCACCTTGATAGCCGGAGCATGGTCCGGCATTACGACAACAGCACGCGTCCCGAGTCGTGCCGCTGCGTAGGCCACGGCCTGGCCGTGATTCCCGCTCGAATAGGTGATCACTCCTCGAACCCGATCCGCAGCAGACAGCCGTGAAATCGCGGTGTAAGCGCCCCGGATCTTGAACGCACCCACCGGCTGCAGGTGCTCGCCTTTCAGGGCCACGGGTTCTCCGACGAGGCGTGCAAGACCTGGTGCGTGAATCAAGGGGGTTCGGACCGCCACGCCCTCGAGGCCGCGGGCGGCTTCTCGCACGCTCTCGAGGGACACCACCAGGTGTGCCGCTTTCTCCTCGCGGGGAGCATCCTGGTCTCCAACGCGAGTGGCGGGAGCTTCAGTCACACGGCGCTCCTTACGAGTCCCCTGCCGTGACGGGGCTCTCGGCTTCCTCTGGGGTCGCGTCTTCTTCGCGGATCACACGAGCAACATCCACAACCAGATCACCTGCATCGAGATTCATGACCTTGACGCCCTGGGTGTTCCGGCCGATAACACGGATGCCCTTCACCGGCACCCGAATGATGACACCGTGACGGGTGATCATCATGAGTTCGTCCTCGGGAAGGACCTCTTTCAAGGCCACCATCGAGCCGGTCTTGCCGGTCTTCTTGAGCGTGATGATGCCCTTCCCGCCGCGGCGCTGGACGCGGTAGTCGCCCAGCACGGAGCGCTTCCCGAACCCTTTTTCGCTTACGACGAGGATGGACGCATC
>JABDII010000168.1 GCA_013003805.1 Gemmatimonadales bacterium | reverse complement strand
AAAATCACCTCGTCCATGCGGCTCCCCGTGTCGATCAAGGCGGTCGCTATGATAGTCAGGCTGCCGCCTCCGTCGATGTTGCGGGCTGCCCCGAAGAACCGCTTGGGCTTTTGCAGCGCATTCGCATCCACGCCGCCGGAGAGGATCTTGCCGGAGTGCGGGACGACCACGTTATGTGCCCGGGCCAGACGCGTAATCGAGTCGAGGAGAATGACCACATCCCGTCCGTGCTCCACCAGTCGCTTCGCCTTTTCGAGCACCATGTCGGCTACCTGAACGTGGCGATCGGCCGGCTCATCGAACGTCGAAGCGATCACCTCCGCCTTGACGTTCTCCTCCATATCGGTCACCTCTTCCGGCCGCTCGTCGATGAGGAGCACGATCAGGGCGATCTCCGAGTGGTTCTCCGAGATGGCATTCGCAAGCTTCTGCAGGAGAATCGTCTTGCCGGCCTTCGGTGGCGCCACGATGAGGCCCCGTTGCCCCCTCCCGATGGGGGACAGGAGGTCGACGACCCGCATGGACAGGTCGGCCTCGGGTGTTTCAAGCCGAATCCTCTTATCGGGGTATCGGGGACGGAGGTTGTCGAACGCAATGCGGTGCTTGGTCTTTTCAGGATCCTCGAAGTTGACCTTCTCGACCTTGAGCAGTGCCAAATAGCGCTCGCCTTCCTTCGGTGGGCGAACTTGGCCCATGACCGTGTCACCCGTCCGCAAGTCGAAGCGCTTGATTTGGCTCGGGGAGACGTAGATGTCGTCGGGGCCGTAGAGATAGTTCCAGTCGGGGCTGCGGAGGAAGCCATATCCTTCGGGGAGGATTTCGAGCACTCCTTCTCCCCGGATGACGGTGTCCTCTTCGAGCAGCGTCTGCTCGATCCGGAAGATGAGATCTTGTTTGCGGAGGCCGGAAAAGTTGGTCAGGTTCAACTGCCGTGCCAGCGCATGCAGCTCCGAAACGGATTTCTGCTTGAGCTCAGCGATATCCACGCGACAAACTCCAAAGGTACGGCTGCGCTGATAGACTCAGCGGGGGTGAACGAAAGGGATGAGAAGGTGCCGGATAGGGTTCAGTCGGTTGTGTGCTGTATCGCAACGGGTCCGGGGGGAGTACGGGAGCGGATCGAGCGACGGTGTCGGGGATTACGTGAGGATTGAGGCACTCCAAGGTACGGAACAGCCGGGGTGTCGTCAAGAACCGCTGCCCTCCAGGGGTGGATAGGAGCTCCGCTCGGGGCAGGGACATGTTGCGTAAGTGCCAGTCCCTATTATCTTTGCACAAACCACAGCCGGCCCCGAGCGCATCGGTTTTGCCTAAGGCCTACCCGGCTCTCCCGGGCCCTGGAGGAACGTCGATGACCGTACCATCGCTCCGTACACTGTCCCGGGATTCGTGCGAACCGGTTGTCTTCCAGCTCCCCCCACTCCATTACAAGGGTCGGACAATCGAGGTCCATCTTTCCATACGACGGTCGGATGACGGTGTGTGGCGAGGCAGGATGAGCTTCTTCGAAAACGAGGAGAGTACCCCACGGGAGACGGCGGAGATCTTTCGGGGAGGCTCTGAACAGGAGATGTGGGAATCCGTCAACCACCTCCGCGAACATCATCTCTGGGATCTCTATCGCTCGCTCGGCTGAATTCGCCCCTTGAGGTCTCCGAGGTAACGCGCCCCGTTGAGGAGGTAGGCAACGAGCACGAGGACGCTCGCCCCGCTCACGGCAACGCGAAAGAGCAGGTCCTTTTCTCCCGCTGAGATAAATCCCTCGATCACTCCCGCAACGAGGAGGAGCAGCGTCGCGGCTCCGACCATACGAACGGCGATGCGGCCATTGACGACGAGCGCATCGCTTCTGGTCACTTGCCCTGGCGCCACGAGCGATTTGCCGAGCAAGAACCCGGCGGCTCCCGCCACCCAAATAGCAAATAACTCCAGCACCCCGTGGCCGACAATGAACTCGAGGAGGTAGCCCAACAAGCCGACGTTGGCAAAATGGCCGCTGATGGTACCGATGGCGAGGCCGTTGTAGGCGAGGAGGATCAGCGACCCCACTCCGAAGAACACCCCGCCTGCGAAACACATGAACGCCACGCGCACATTATTGCTGATGATAAAGGTTGCGACGAACGGGCGCGCACGGGGATTGGCCTCGAAGTACTTCTCTCCCTGGGCCACGCGCTGCGCTCCCGCATCCGCTCGCTGGAGGAGCTGATCCGGCAAGAGTTCACCCGCCAGCTCCGGTCGCTCCCGGATGAACGCGTAGCCTGCCGCTCCAGGAACCGCGAAGAGCAGGAACCCCACGAGGACGTAGCGCCATGCGTAGATCACAGCCGCCGGGCACTCTTGTCCCATCACTGCCCACGCGCGCCTGATCCCTCGGCGCTCGGCCCGATACAGCATGTTGTGGCCCGCACCTACCGACCGCTCGAGTCTGCCGATGACCCTGGCCGTCGCTCCATAGGTTCTCGCCCTGGCCAGGTCGGCAGCGATCTCTCGGTAGCGCGCGGCGAAGTCCAGGAGCTCGTTGGCTCCGAGATGGTCGAGTCCATCCCGCGTCGCCCGGGCCAGCAACGCGTCGAATTCTTCCCACCGAGTTCCTTTGCGGGCCGCGAAACGCTCTGCCATCGCTCCCCGTGATCGGGCCGCTCCACGAGTCGCGAGCCGACCCCGCCGCCGTCCCAGTTCTCGGGCATAGAGGGTGTGAAGGAAGACCACGTCGTCCGGTGGAAGTGTGGTACCGTCCGAAAGCCGTCTGGCCAGCTGGGCGGCGATCCGGGTTCGAACGTCCGGGTCGAGTCCGGCAAGGCGTTCCTGAAATTGCCGCAGGAGGGCGAACTCCTGGTCGCTCATTTCCGGGGCGTCGGGTTCCCCTTCGTCCTCGAGGAGTGGCTCCACATCCTCTAATGCGCCCATCTCCTCCGGACGGTCGCGCACCACGATGCTCCCAGCCACCAGATCGCCCAACCGCTTCCCTTGGGGGTGGAACGCCACGAAGAGCGCTCCGAGGAGATAGGAGGGCGGGGGAAAGAGGTCCGCAATGCGAAGAAGATTCCGGACCACGGCGGCTCCGGGAGTGAGTGGATGGCCGGTGGCCTGAACCACTCGGATACCGATCAGGCGCTTGCCCGGCGTTTGGCCGCGACCGAATCCTTCGTAGACGATGAAGTAGCCAAACGCGGAGCCGAACAGGATGAGGATCGTTGCGGCCCCCAACCATGGGCCGCCGCCGGTCATCGTGCCGACCAGACGTGACAGGAACATGACGGCAACCATCCAAGCCGTCAGAATGAGAGAATCGATGAGGGCCGCCAATGCGCGAGAGCCCAGCCCCGCGACCTCCAGATCGAGGACCACGTTCTCGGGCGTCTCGACCCGCACCCGTCGCCGCAAGTCGCGGCTTGGCGCAGGCGGTGGCACGTTGGACATATACGATTCTACC
>JABDII010000152.1 GCA_013003805.1 Gemmatimonadales bacterium | reverse complement strand
GGCCGGCTCAGCCCGACGGGTGGATCGGTCCGGGGTCCGGGCCCCCGCCCGATCCCGGTCGTTGCTCGGCCGGCGCTCCACCTTTCGGTCGGGTTTGCTCGGAGCCGGCGCGGCGCGCGTGGTACGGCCCGGCGACGGCTTGGAGGTGGTCACGCGCCGCCGAGATGGCGCGTCCCGGTTCGCTTTCCGGCCTTCCGGCTCACGATCTGGTTTCGGCACCACGACCCGCCGGCGATCCTCCCGGGCCTCGGGGGCCGGACGAGTGCTTGGTACCATTGGCCGGGCCCGGTCCGGGGTGCTTGGCCGCCTCCGATCTCGAGCCTCGGCGTCCGGGTTTGGCTTGACCGGTGAAGGCCGCCGGGTCCTCGGTTCGACCGGAGCGGGCGTCGCACCACGACCGCCAACCTCACGGCCTCGGGTGTCGCGCTCGACCGCCCGCCGGCGATCCGGCTCGCTCGCGCGGGGCCGGCGCGTCCGAGTGACGTAGTCTTTCCCTCGGTCGGCATCCTTGAACACGTACCGTGGTCCGGGACGCCGGGGCCGCACGATGACGACCCTGCGCCCATCATAATGCCGGTATGGGTAGTAGTACGGTTCGTCGTAGATCACGATCCGGAAGCTCGTGCAGTGGGTCCGATACGGATCCCACCTGCTGTACATGGGATAGGCGTGACAGTCGTAGCACACGAACCGTGGATACTCGTACTTTCGCTCCACGTAGTATGGGACGACGTCGTAGTCGTAGTCGCTGTTGTAGGCGATGCGATCGGCAAGGTCAGTCAAGGCGACATACGGATCACCGCGTACCCGGCCATCGGAAATAGCGCGGTAGTCCCACCGGTCGCTGAGAGAGATTTCCCGAAAATCGAATGGATCGAGCGAACTTACGGCGAAGACGTACCCCATACCGGGGGGATCGTCGATGCGGAACGCTGGAGTGCTTGCTCGGCCAAGCACCTCGAAAGTCGTGCCACCTCGCGCGAAGTTATCTTCCCAGGGCTCGCTCGGGAACAACACACGGAGCAGCCCGTCGGTGTCGACCCGGATGATCGTTACATAGGCATCCCGGTCTGTGCTGAAATAGACCCGGACCCGCTCGCCCCGATAGAAGGGATTGTCGTCTTTGTTGGTCCAAACGGTGACTTGGGGCTGGCGGCCCAGCGCAGGAATCCCGATCCCCGGCGCCGAAGATGGCGGCACCAAGACTCCCAGGCTGGTCGCGATAGCGAGGCTGATTGAAACTAGCATGATGACTCCAGTCGTCATTCCCTGACGTCTGCCAGTCACAACCGCAGAGGGCATGCCACCCCCTGGGAGCAAGATAACTAGCTACGTGATAATAACTTACAGAATCTTACGCTATTCGACTACGACGTTTCGTGTCCGACTCGGGGGACACCCGCCCCACGATCGGGCCCCCCGATGGACGGCTCGGAGCCTTCGGTGTGCCCATGCGCATTGATCTGCTCGACCCCGCCGAGGCGGCCCGGCTGGGCGGGCTCGAATTGGTGACCGGAGGGATCGTGGAGGGGTTCCTCACCGGTCTCCATCGATCCCCCCGGCGGGGATTCTCGGTGGAATTTGCCGAGCACCGGATGTATCAACCGGGTGACGAACTGCGGTACGTCGATTGGAAGATTCTGGGGCGCAAGGACCGGCTGTACGTGAAGCAATTCGAAGAGGAAACCAACCTTCGCGCTATGATCGTGTTCGACACCAGTCGCTCGATGGCGTGGACCGGCTCGCCGGACGAACTCCTGACCAAGCTCGATTATGCGAGACGGCTGGTAGCGGCCTTGGCGCTCGTGCTGATTCGACAACACGATGCGACGGGATTGATCACGTTCGATGATGAGGTCCGCTCGGTCACGCCGCCGAAGGCACGGATGACGCACTGGCGCCATCTCCTTACCACGCTGGCCCGGCTCGAGCCCGGTCGCAGCACTGCCGCCGAGGAGGCTCTGACCCAGGTCTTGGCCGCGCTCCGGCGACGCGGGCTCGTGATCTTCGTGTCGGATCTCCTCTTCGATCGTGATCTGGCACTCCGAGCCTTGCGCTTTCTGCGACATCGCGGACACCAGATGTTGGTCCTGCACATCATGGATCCGGGTGAGCTCTCACTCACCGGTCCGGCCGAAGCGCGCTTCGAAGATCCGGAAACTGAGGCGACCGTGACGTTGCGTCCGAAGGATTGGGCGGGCGTCTATGAAAAGACCGTCCGTCAGGCGGTGGCCGATTGGCGGCTTGCCTGCCGGAGCATGGGCATCGTCTACCATCGCGTCACGACCGACACTCCGTTTGGCCTCGCGCTCCGGGAGGTGCTGGCACAGCCAGCCGGTCTCGCGTGATCAGCTTCCTGCATCCATGGCTTCTGTTCGGCTTGGCGGCAGCCGCCATCCCGATCATCCTGCACTTGATTGCGCGCCGCAGGCCCCCCACCGTCGTCTTCCCTGCGATCCAGTATCTCGTCGATACGACCCGTCAGCACCACCGGCGGCTCAAGCTCCAGAACCTCCTCTTATTACTGCTTCGCACGGCGCTCATCATCGCGTTGGTCCTCGCGGCGGCGGGGCCTTCGGTGCCGGTTGCGGGGGCGCCGGGACATGTGCCGAGCGCTCTCGTGATCATTCTCGACAATTCCGCGAGCAGTGGCGCCGTGACGGATGGCGTCCCCGTGGTGGATCGATTGCGAGACGCGGTCCGCGGTGTGCTCGCGAAGGCGTCCCCTGATGACGCCCTGTGGGTGATGCTGGCTGACGGTATCGCCCGGAGAGGTGACCGAGCCACGCTCACGGCCCTCGTGGAGGAGCTGCAGCCGTCGGACGTCCGCTTGGATCTCGGCGATGCGCTCGCCGTGGCGGACGACATTCTCACGACGGACTCCCGTCCGGGTGAGATCGTCCTCGTGAGTGATCTCCAGGCGAGCGCCGTCTCCGACGCGGAGCCTCTGGCCCCCCTGGTAGTCGCCCGTCCCGAAGTGACACCCCCGCGGAATTCTGGCGTTGCCCGCCTCGATCCGGGGCCGCAGCCATGGCTACCAGAGGGTGGCCGAGTCACGCTCGCGCTGGTGGGGGATTCGGGTCGGACCGTGTCGGTGGCGGTGCGGCCCGGTGAACGCCCTCCGCAACAGGCACTCGCTACCGTCGGCGCCCCGGCCCAAATCCGCTTCGCAGGGCTCCCGGACGGGTGGTGGCCCCTCACGGCCACACTCGATGCAGACGAGTTGCGCGTCGACGATACGCACGTCGCCGCGATCCGCGTCGCGCCGGCGGCAGATGTGCTGTGGGACCCACTCGATCGCCACGTGGCCGCCGCCTTTGACGTGCTTGCATCTGCTGGTCGGGTAGCTCGGGGGAATGGGGTCACGATTGGCTCACTGGGGCGCGGTCCTTCGGTAGTCTACCCGCCCGCGGACCCGGCCCAGCTCGGCGCGTTAAACCGGGCCCTGGACCGACGTGGTGTGGGGTGGCGGTTCGGCGTGAATGTCTCGGTGGAGGGAGTGACCGACAGCGCTCCACTGCTCGCCCCCGTCGCCGTGTATCGGCGCCTTCGACTCGAGGCTACCCAAAGCGGCCGAACCGGTGTGCTCCTCACTCTCGGCGGTGAACCCTGGATGGTGCGAAGCGAGGGCGTGGTGCTGGTAGGCAGCCGTTTCGATCCTGAGTGGACCGAGCTTCCGGTCTCAGCGGGATTCGTGCCCTTTCTCGACGTCCTGGTGAATCAGATCGCGCAAGGCGACCTCGCCCAGCTGTCGAGCGCGCCCGGTGACCCGGTCCAACTCCCGGATCGAGTCAGCGAGGTCGTGCTCGACGGTCGGGCGTGGCCGGTGGAGGGCGGGGCGATGTACCGGGCTCCCGCCGTCGGCGCGTACTATTTGGCGGCCCAGCGAGATACGGTCGGGACGCTTGCCGTGAACGTCGATCCGAGAGAGTCCATGCTCCAACGTGCCTCCGATCGGCAGATCAGGAATCTGTGGCGGCCCGAACGTTTGGTGCCGCTCTCGGAGACCGCGAGCGTGGCCTTTGCGGCCGGCGCACGCAGCGACCTTCGCGGCGCGCTCCTGTGGCTGGCGCTCCTCCTCGGCTTCGCCGAAGTCGCAGTGGCGAGCGCAGGACGTCGGGCCAAATGAGCCTGCAGCGGATTCTCGAGGAATTCGAACGGGCTCCGGTTCAGCCGCTGCTCGAACGGATGCCCTCGCGCGGCGCCGAATTGCGGATCGGCGGACTACCGGGTTCGAGTGACGCGGTCCTGGTGTCGTGGCTCGCCACCCGGTTGCCCGAGCGGTTGATCGTCGTCATCACCTCTTCACCCGCCGCCGCCGATCGGTGGGTGAGCGACCTCCAGGCATTGACGGATGTCTCCGTTGCGCTCTACCCGCAGCGCGAGGGACTCGGCGAGGACGAGCCACACTACGAGATCGCCGGGGAACGGGTCGAGACGATTGAGGCACTACTCCGTGGACGACTGAAGGTCCTCGTCACGCCTGCCCGCGCCACGGCGGAACGCACGCCCATTCCGGCGGTCCTCGCCGAGAGTACGCTCCAACTACGGCCGGGTTCCGGAGGAGAGACCGCGACCCTATCCCGCGTCGGCGAGGCGCTCGATCGGATGGGGTACCATCGCGTACCGGCCGTGAGCGAGGTAGCACACTACAGCATACGCGGCGGCATTCTCGACATCTACGGTTTCGGAATGGCCAGTCCGGCCCGGTGCGAGTGGTGGGGCGACGACCTGATCTCGCTCAGGGGGTTCGATCTCACGACGCAGCGGTCACTCGGGGAACTCGATGACATTACGGTACTGCCCATCGCGGCGCGGGTGGAGACGCTCGATGCCGCGGCAGGGACGTCTCGCCAGAGCCTCTTCGAACTCTTGCCGCCCGACACCGTGGTGGTCGCGGACGGCGCGGAGGATTACCCTGCGGAGGTCACCCGCGCCTGGAACGATGCTGAGCACCATATCGAAGTGGCCCGGCGGTTGGGCGAGGCCGTGCCTCCCCGGGCCGAACTCTTCCTGGAGCCGGATGTCTGGCGCGAGCGACACGTTGCTCTTCCCCGCCTGGTTCTCGCGCCCGCCGAGGCGCCGGCCGATCTCCAGATGGGATTCCTGCCTCCCGAGCGCATCGATCGCAACCTGAATCGCCTGCGCTCGCTCTTGGGTGGCGATCCCCCCACGATCATCCTGTGCGATAACGAAGGCCAATTGGAGCGACTCGAGGATCTTCTCGAGGTCCGTGGGCGGTTGCCTCCGGCGACCACCCTGGCGATCGGAGCGCTCGATGGCGGATTCGTCATGCCGTCGCTCCGCGTTCTCACCGACCACGAGATCTTCAGGCGGGCGCGACGGTTGCGCCGGGCTCGCCGCTATCGTGAGGCCGCCCCATCTGCGGTGACCGGTGTGCTGAGCGCGGGAGACTACGTGGTGCATCTGGAGCATGGGATCGGGGTGTACCGCGGTATCGATGCCATCCCCGTTGACGGCACGCCGCTCGACGTTGCGGTAGTGGAATACCAGGGCGGGGACCGGCTCAACGTTCCGCTCTACCAACTGGATCAACTCGAACCCTATCGCGCTGGGGATGGCGACGACCGAGCACCGCCCAAGATCCACAAGCTGGGCGGCGCCAGTTGGAAGCGAACCCGGCAGCGAACCCGCGAGGCCATTCGACAGATGGCGGCCCAGCTGCTGGATCTCTACGCGCGCCGAGCCGTCGCCCCGGGCTTTGCCTTTCCGCTGGACACGCGGTGGCAACGCGAGCTGGAATCGAGTTTTCTCTACGAGGACACGCCCGACCAGCGGCAAGCCAGCGAGGAGGTCAAGGCCGACATGGAGCAGCCGGTTCCGATGGACCGGCTGCTGGTTGGAGACGTCGGGTATGGCAAGACGGAGGTAGGTGTGCGGGCCGCCTTCAAGGCGGTGCAGGCGAGTAAGCAGGTCGCCATGCTGGTTCCCACTACCATTCTCGCGGAGCAGCACGGCCGCACCTTCACGGAACGGCTGGCGGATTTTCCCGTGCGGGTCGAAGTACTCTCGCGCTTTCGGACTCCCAAGGAACAGCGGGACGTGTTACGGCGCCTGGACTCGGGCGAGGTCGATATTGTGATCGGGACTCACCGGCTGCTGTCCAAGGATGTCACCCTGAACGATCTGGGGTTGCTCATTGTTGACGAGGAGCATCGATTCGGGGTGCGCCACAAGGAGCAGTTGAAGGCCATGCGGCTCAGCGTCGACGTGTTGACACTCACCGCAACGCCCATACCTCGCACACTGCATCTGTCGCTCGCCGGTCTTCGCGACATCAGCATGATCGAGACGCCACCACGTGACCGATCGCCGATCCTGACGTTCGTGGAGCCCTGGGACGACGGCCTCCTAGAGGAAGCCATCGCCCGCGAACTGGACCGCGGTGGGCAGGTCTTCGTGGTTCACAACCGGATCGAGACCATTCACACCATCGCCGCGCGCATCCAATCGCTCGCGCCGCGCGCGGAAGTTGCAGTGGCGCATGGCCGCTTGCCGGCTGAGACCTTGGATGGCGTCATGCGCCGGTTCGTGACCGGCAAGGTGGACATCCTCGTCTCCACGATGATCGTGGAGTCGGGGCTCGACGTCCCGAATTCCAACACCATGATCGTGCACGACGCGCACCGTCTTGGCTTGGCGCAGCTGTATCAGTTGCGTGGTCGCGTCGGCCGGAGCCACCGGCGGGCGTATTGCTATTTGCTCGTTCCTGATGTGATCGATCCCGACGCGGAGGACCGGCTCAAGTTTCTCGAGCATCATACGGACCTCGGATCGGGCTATCGCATAGCGCTCAAGGACCTCGAGCTTCGTGGGGCGGGAAACCTCCTGGGAGGTGAACAGTCCGGGCATGCGCATGCGGTCGGCTTCGACCTCTACATGCGGTGGCTCGAGGAGACGGTGCGGGCGCTCAAGGGCCAAGGCGTCGAAGAGTTGGGGGTCGCGCCGGAGACCGCCATCGATGCCCCTGCCCATCTCCCCGATTCCTACGTGCCGGACGATGACGCCAAGCTGGACGTCTACCGGCGCATTGCCCGGGCCCGAGATCCCGAGATGATCGACGACCTCCAGGCGGAGCTCCGGGAACGCTTTGGGCCGCTTGCTGTTGAGGCGCTGGCCCTGCTCGAGGTGGCCCGGATCAGGGTCATCGGTGCGAGCCTTGGGCTCCAACACGTCCTGGTACGGGGGGACGAGGCGCGGCTCACCTTCCGGGCGGGCACCACCCCTCGGCTGGCGGGTCTCACGGCGGCGCTGGACGACGTCCAGCTCGCCGCCGATGTGCGGCGAACGGTGCCCCTGTCGCTCCGGCTCCACCGCCTGGGTGGAGAGCCGCTGGTCCCGACTCTGGTTCGGGCCCTCCGGGCGGTTCAGCGAGAAGGCCGGGCGGCACAGGCAGGGACTTCCCCTTAGATTCCCGCGATGGTTCTTCCTTACTTCTTTGACGCTGGAGCATGCATGCGTAGGGTTTTCCTGGCGATGGGCCTTTTGGCGACCACTGGTTGCGCCGATGTCCGCGACATGTTCTCGACCAAGACCGATGTGGCTGCCGAAGCCGGCGACCAGGAGCTGAGTGTCGAGCGGGTGGGCGAGCTCATGGCCAAGACCAAGGGAGTCCAGCTCACACCCGAAGCCGCCGAGTTCATCTCCAACGTCTGGGTCGATTATACGCTGTTCGCACAAGCTGTCGCGGCTGGAACCCTGCCGCAGGATTCCACGGAGATCGCGGCGGTCATGTGGCCTGATATTGCGGAGCTCAAGGCGACGCATTGGTACGATACTCTGCTCTCGCGCCGGTCCGAGGTCGGGCCGGAGATGGCCGACGAGGTCTTTGCTGAAGACAGCGTCCGGGTCTTCCAGCACATCCTTTTCCGGGTAGCGCAGGATGCCCCGGCCAACGATCGCACCACCGCAAGACAACAGGCGGTTGAGACGCTCTCACGTGTGCGACGCGGCGCAGACTTTGGCGAGCTCGCCAGTGAGTTGTCGGACGATCCCGGGAGCGGGAGAGACAATGGGTTCCTGCCACCGACGGCACGCGGTGGGTTCGTGACGGCGTTCGACAGCGCAGGGTGGTCACTCAATCCCGGTGACTTGTCCGGCGTCGTCGAGACGCCGTTCGGCTATCACATTATCTACCGGCCGAAGCTCGAGACCGTGCGCGACCGGCTCCTCACCTGGCACACGTCACGGGTTCGGGGAGAGCTCGACAGCCTCTACCTCGACGACCTCGGACGGATCCACGGTCTCGAGATCAAGGGGAGTGCACCTGCGCTGATGCGCCAGGCGATCCGAGATCCGCTGGGCGAGAAGGGATCGCGGAAGTCGCTGACCAGCTACGCAGGCGGCGGGCTTACGGTCGGCGAGTTCCTGCGCTGGGTGCAAACCCCGGAGTTGGCGCCGGCCATGGGGCAGATTGCCGACGCCGAAGATGAGCAGCTCCGATTGTTCGCGGAGCGGCTATCGACCAATCTGCTGCTGCTGCGCCAGGCCGATTCGGCGGGCATCGACTTGAACCCAACCGAATGGGAACGCATTCGCACCTTCTATCACGCGTCGATCGATACCCTCCGGCTCGCGCTCGGACTGAACAGCGACGTCACGGACTCCACGATCACGTCGAGCCAGCGGCAGGATGTCGCGGCACTCAAGGTGGATGAGTTCTTCACGCGTGTCAGCGCGGGGCAGGTGAGGCTCAGACGGCTGCCCTCCTCGCTCAGCACGATCCTGCGTGAGCAGGAGGGCTATCGGTTCCATCCCAATGGCATGGCTCGAGCGGTGGAGTTGGCCCAGGCGGCGCGGACAGCGCCCGGCGCAACATCTCCCTCAACGGTTCCGCTCCCCGCCCCCGTCCCCGCCCTCGAACCCGCGGCCGGCCCCCCGCCGATATCTGGCGGAGCGGGCTCCGAGCCTGTCACCGAGTCGGAGCAGCCATGACCCGGGTTCGCGTGCGCCTTCTTCCGGCGCTGGTAGTGTTGGGGGGAGGAGTTGTGGCCCCGCTTCAGGGCCAGCAGTCGACGTTGGAGGTGGACCGAGTGGTAGCAGTGGTCGGCAACGAGCCCATCCTGAAGACTCAGATCGAGGTGGAGCTGTTCCGGATGCAGTCCCAAGGGGTCCAGCTCCCCACCGAGCCGCGCGAGCTCAGGCAAGTACAGCTTCAGATCGTCGAGGAGTTGATCAACGGGGAGTTGCTGGTGCAGCAAGCACTCCGTGACACCGCGATTCGCATCACGCCGGAGGAAATCGCGGAGGCGGTGGACCTGGAATTTCGTAAGGTGCGGCAAAGCATTGCATCGGAGCTGGAATTCAAGGCCGAGCTCAGGAAGTCGGGGTTCCAGACCCCCGACGAATACCGACGCTGGCTCGGGGAGGAACAGCGGAGGAGCCTGCTCCAAACCCGGCTCATCGATCAGCTCCGCGCGACGGGTGCGCTCGACCCGATACCGCCGACCGAACAGGAGTTGCGGGAGTACTTCGATGCGAGAAAGGACGTTGCCGGCCAGCGGCCCGCCACGATCACCTGGCGTCAAATCGTCATCGCGCCCAAGCCCAGCGCCGAGGCGAAGGAGCGCGCGCTCGCCAAGGCCGACTCGATCGTGCTCGAGCTCCGCCAGGGTGCCGACTTCGCCACGACCGCCCGGCGCTTCTCCATGGATCCGGGTTCGCGTGAGAGGGGTGGCTCGCTCGATTGGTTCCGCCGCGGTCAGATGCAACCCGAATTCGAAGACGTCGCGTTCCGGCTGCCACCGGGAGTGGTGTCGAACCCGGTCGAGACGGCGTTCGGCTACCATATTATTCAGGTCGAGCGGGCCCAGCCGGCGGAAATCCAGGCGCGGCACATCCTGCTCATGCCCGATATCTCGGCGGACGATGCGGCACAGGCCCGTGCGTTAGCGGACGAAGTACGTGCGGCCGTCGCGGCGGGGGCCTCCTTCGATTCGCTCCAACGGCTCCACCACGACAAGACTCAGTTCGAGGACACGCCCGAAGTCCCGATCAACCAGCTCACCCCACCCTATACCGACCTCCTGACAACCGCAGACTCGGGATACATCTCACCGGTTGTTCCGCTCGACTCGCCGATCGGCGATGCCAATCGGACCCAGTACCTGATCATTCAAGTGACCGATCGGCGACCCGAAGGACAGATCAGATTCGAGGACGTCCGGGATCGGCTGCGCAATCAGCTAGGCGAGGAGCTGGCCATCCAGCGCTATCTCAGCCGCCTGCGTCGCGGCACGTACGTAGAGATTCGCGACCTGTGACGCCACGGGTCGCGGTCACTCTGGGCGATCCGCGTGGGATCGGTCCCGAGATCGCGGCCCGGGCCCTCCGTGATTCGATCGACGCACATATCGTCGTCATCGGAGCCGAAGACCAAATCGCGACAGTCCCCGCAACGGACCGCGTCTCGACGGGCACCTGGCGCGCATCTGATGCGGATGAAGGCGCGGGAAGGGCCATTCGTGCCGGTCGGATTGCCGGCCACGCCGTGGAACGCGCCGTAAAGCTGGCCCTCGCGGGAGAGGTGGATGCCATCGTCACCGGTCCCGCCCACAAGCACGCGCTCCATCTCGCCGGCTTTCCCTTTCCGGGTCACACCGAATGGCTGGCCGAGCTAGCGGGCGGTGTCGAGGTCGCCATGATGCTCGCGACCGACACGCTCAGGGTGGTGCTGGTAACGACGCACGTGCCGCTCCGTGATGTGCCTGCGTTGATCACCACCGAACGTGTGGTCCGCACCGGACGGCTCACGCTTGACGCGCTCGACACCTGGTGGGGAATCGAACGACCGCGGCTGGCTGTCTGCGCACTGAATCCACATGCGGGCGAGGCGGGTCTCTTCGGGGACGAAGATGACCGGGTGCTCCGCCCCGCGGCGGAGCAGCTCGGGGCCGCCGGCCCGCTGCCCGCCGATACGGTGTTCGTGCGTGCGCTCCGGGGCGAGTTTGACGCCGTGATCACCCCCTACCACGATGTGGGGATGACGGCGGTGAAGATGGCCGGCTTCGGGCGAGGTGTGAACGTGACGCTGGGCCTCCCCTTTCCGCGGACCGCCCCGGACCACGGCACCGCGTTCGATATCGCGGGAACGGGCACCGCGGACCCGGGAAGCATGCGAGCCGCCATCGAGCTGGCCATTCGTATCGCCGCCCGTTCCCGGGCCCGGACCTGACGCTACTGTTTTCGGGGGTGTTGCGAGACTGATCCGGGGAGGGAGGGGCCGAAGACCCGGACCGACTTGACCCGCCGTCCGTCCATCTCCTCGATTGCGAACACGAGGTCGTTGACGCTGACCCGGTCCCCAGGCTGAGGCAGCCGCCCCAATTGCCCAAACAACAGGCCGCCGATCGTCGTGTAGTCCGTGTCGTCGAACTCGGTGGCATACGCGGCATTGAAGTCATCGATGGGCATGCTTCCCTCGACCAACGGGGCACCTCCAGGAGTCTTGGGTGTCACCTTGACCTGTCGGTCGTGTTCGTCATAGATCGGGCCGACGATTTCCTCCAACAGGTCCTCCATGGTGACCAGCCCCGCCGTACCGCCGTACTCGTCCAGCACGATGGCGAGATGGATCTTGAGCCGTTTCATGTCTGCCAGGACATCCTCGACTTCGCGGGTGCCCGGAACGAAAAACGGCGGCCGCATGATGGTACCGACCGTCGCCTCCGGGGTGGATCGAAGCGCGGTCAAGATGTCCTTCGCGTGCACCATGCCGACCACTTCGTCGAGCGTCTCCGCGTAGACCGGATAGCGGGACCGCCGGGTGCGGGCCACCTCGTCCGCCGCGTCGCCGAGCGACTGCTCGGTCGCCAACGCGACGATCTGGGTGCGCGGGGTCATCACCTCTTCGGCCGACTTCTCGCTGAATTCGAACACGCCCTCGAGGAGCCTGGCGTCGTCCTGCTCCATGCTCCCGCCCTCCTGGCTCTGCTCGACCAGCATGCGGATCTCCTCCGGAGAGTGCAGCCGCTCGGCGTCGTGGGGAGGCTCGATCCGGAAGAGGCGGAGGATCCCGTTCGCGGCCCCATTGAGAACCGCGATGGGGACGAACATGATCCACGCGAAGACCACGAGCGGCCCGGCCACCCAACGGCTCACCGACTCGGGATAGAGCAACGCCAGTGCCTTGGGCACTAGCTCGCCCAAGATGATGTGGAGAGCGGTAATGATGGAAAAAGCCACGGCTACCGCGACCGCGTGCGAGGCCAACGTCGCGAAGGTGGACGGGAGCCAGCCGAACATCGTCTCGATCAGGCCTGCCAGCGCCGGTTCGCCGATCCATCCCAAGCCAAGCGAGGCGAGCGTGATGCCGAGCTGCGTGGCCGAGATGTACCGGTCGAGCGAGGTGATGGCACGTTTGGCAACCGCGGCCTTCTTGTCGCCGCGACGGATCATCGCTTCCAGGCGGGTCTTGCGCGCGCCGACCAGCGCGAACTCCGCTGCGACGAAGTAAGCGTTTGCGAGTACCAGGATGATGACTAAGGCCAGGCCCAGCGCGATGGGTATACTCGGAGGGTCTTCCATACGCTGGAAGACTAGCCACATTGTTGGTCGAGGGGGAGGGTAGTGACGCCGTAGACCGTGGGGCTGGCCGCGCGGTCGAAGCCGTTGATACCGGAGCCGGTGGAAACGTCATGACGAGCGATGCCGCCATGTCAGTCAGGGGGTCAGGGCCACCCGGGGAGGAACACATTCCCGTCCTCCACCCGTGTGCTCACGTCTCTCCTCGAGCACTGTCGGATCCGGTGACGCTGCGTCGGCTCCGGTTCGTGTTCCTCCTCACCGCAACGTTCATGGTGGTGGAGGCGGTCGGCGGGTGGCTCAGCGGCTCACTGGCCTTGCTGGCCGACGCGGGCCACATGCTGGTCGATACCGGTGCACTGGGTCTCACCCTCCTCACCGCGCGGATCGCGCGCCGTCCAGCGGATGCAACCAAGACCTACGGCTACCATCGGTGGGAAATTCTCGCCGCTTTCATCAACGGCACGGTGTTAGTCGGCATCGCGGTGTGGGTCGTGATCGAGGCGATCAGCCGCATTCAAGAGCCGCCCACCATACGAGCCGGCCTGTTCCTCGCTGTGGCCGCCGCCGGGTTGGTGATCAACCTCTGGGCGCTGGCGCTGCTCCACGACCGGCGGCACGGGAGCCTCAACACTCGTGGCGCCTACCTGCACATCCTCGGAGATGCCTTGGGGTCGGTTGGCGCGCTCTCCGCAGCGGTGGTCATTCTCCTTACCGGCTGGACCCTGGCCGACCCGCTGATCTCCATGGCGCTCTCGCTCCTGATTCTGGTCGGAGCGTGGCGTCTGGTGAGCGAAAGCGTGGAGGTCCTGTTGGAAGCCGTGCCGCGCCATCTCTCCATGGCCGAAGTCCAGCGCCGCATGCTCGCGGTGGACGGGGTCGAGACTGTGCATGACCTCCATGTCTGGACCGTGACCAGCGGCATGGTCGCGATGAGCGGCCACGTCATCGTGCCGGACCTCGAGACGCACCCCGACGTCCTCGACCAGGTCCGCTCCGAAATGAACGCGATGGGGATCGCCCATGTGACCATTCAACTGGAAGTGGCCCCGTGCCTGGAGGGCCCTCCGGCGCTCCGAACGGAGACCGCGTAAGCGTCCTCTTGCCGTCTTGCCCCGGATTGCCCGCCTGACTATATATGCCGCTCGGAGCCCCATGAGGGGCAGAATTGGTGCGGCGTGTGCCCCCGTCGGCCGTCTCGTTCTGTACGCACAGGGTGGATTGTAGGAGCTGTGGCAGGAACACACGATACTCGAAACCTCGCGATCATCGCGCATGTCGACCATGGGAAGACCACGTTGGTCGACATGATGCTTCGCCAGGCCGGCGCCTTCCGGGCCAACCAAGCCGTTCAGGAACGGGTGATGGACTCGAACCCGCTCGAACGCGAGCGTGGGATCACCATCCTCTCGAAGAACACCGCCGTCCGGTGGAACGACACCAAGATCAACATCGTCGACACGCCTGGCCATGCTGATTTCGGCGGCGAGGTCGAGCGTGTGCTTTCCATGGTCGATAGCGTGCTGTTACTCGTGGATGCCGTTGAAGGCCCCATGCCACAAACGAGATTCGTGACACAAAAAGCGTTCGCACAAGGCCTTGTCC
>JABDII010000351.1 GCA_013003805.1 Gemmatimonadales bacterium | reverse complement strand
GAGCAGCGGAAATCATCGACCCCCGCCCTTATGCCGTGGGGTCCATTGAACAAACCTTCGAGGCGTATCCGACGACCGGCGCCGTCCTGCCAGCGATGGGCTACGGAGATGTCCAGACCGCGGAACTGGGTCAAACCATCAATAGATCTCCGGCGGATCTCGTCATCATCGGCACGCCGATCGACCTGAGACGCATCGTTGAGATAGAGAAACCGTCAGTACGGGTGTGCTACGAGCTGGCCGAACGTGGAGAGCCGAAGCTGGAGGGGTATCTGAGAAAGGCGATTGGTCGCTAGTCGTTAGTCGTCAGTCCTAAGTCTCAAGTCGCAAATCCCAAAACGGAGGCGCCCTCGGCCGCCGCGTTGCACTGGCATCCGAGGGCTCTCCTTACTCCCTACTCCTCACTCCCTACTCCTCGCTCCTTACTCCCACCGTCCTGCCTCTTAGCTGTCATCCTCGATCTTGATATCGAGCGCATTCAGCACCATCGGTGGCCCGGCGTCGACCAGCTCCGCATCCCCTTCGGCCCGGACATTCTGCTGGCCCTGGACTGCGGCATCCGCTGCCGAGAGCGTGAGGAGATCGCCGGTAGCATCAATCAACTGATCGTCGGCTACCTGCACGATGGTGCCGCTGGCGAGCGTGAGGGTCCGGCCGGCAACATCCACGCCCGTCACTCGATCCTCGAACTCGAGCGCGCCCGGGAGGTCGTCATCGTCATCTTCGATCTCGAATTCCACCTCAGAGGCCGTGATGGTGCGGGGGTTGGTGCCGGTCACCACGCCTTCCCCCTCGGCCTCGACCAGCAGACCATTCGCTACCGCAACCGCCACCTCACCCAGCGATCCTAGCTCGTCCTGATCGTCGGCCTCTTCCACCTCGGTGCCGATGACGATCTCGACGATCG
Organism: Gemmatimonadales bacterium; assembly: GCA_013003805.1. Taxonomy (GTDB): domain Bacteria; phylum Gemmatimonadota; class Gemmatimonadetes; order Gemmatimonadales; family GWC2-71-9; genus JABDII01. Next base: position 5,556 of record JABDII010000351.1, on the reverse strand, counting down.
TTCCGTCGGTCAAGGTGAAGGTCGACCCGTTCACCGACTCGACCAACCCTTCAAACTCTTCTTCGAAACGGTCGTCGTCGACCTCGGCCTCGAGCTCCGTTACCCCACCACTGACATCGAGCTCAATGGGCAGACCGAGCACGGTGAGAATCGCGTCGGGCGGCGGGCTCACAGTGAGTGCGAAGTTGTTGCCGTCGACGTTGATCTCGATCTCGTCCTCGTCGGCCTCGTCGTCCAGCTCCAGCTCGGTCGCGATGAATGTCGGATCGCTGGGGTCCTGCGGGGTTGCGGCGGGATTGCGCTTGGCCTCGACCGCCGGGCTCTGTCCCAACGCAAGTGCATCCTGGATCCGAGTGATGAAGTCCTGCATGCTGATGTCTTGGCCATCCTCGGCCTCGAAATCGGTACCCGCGTTGAACTCGACGATGAAGCCCCCAGCGACTGAAAGCGTTACCGACCCTGCTGGGTCAATCGCCGTGACCCGGCTCTCGATCTCTTCCTCGTCGAACTGCTCCTCGGTCTCCTTCACCTCGACTTCGCGGGCCACGAGACTGCCGTTCCGTAGCTTGATCTCGACCCGAACCGGCCCGGAAACTACGGCGTCCTCGAACTCGGGCAGCGTGATCTGCTCGGAGAACTGGGGAAGCACCCCGCCCCCGCCGCCAGGCCCCGTCACACTGTCGCCGCTGCACGCCGCGAACACGACGGCCATACCCAATGCCAAAAGACTTCTCGATCTCACGATCCACCTCCGCGCATGTTTGAAATGACGACCCCCACAAGGGCAACGGCGGTGCCACGGGCCGGAAGTCACAGTCATGTCGCGCAAATGGTGATTTACCAATGAATTACGAGCGAAGACCAGAACGGCCCGCCCGGGCTGTGCCCGTAACGGAACATTCCAGTTAGATAGGAATCGTTACATCCAAACAAGGACTTCGGGGTTGTCTTGGCCGCCTGGGTCAGGGCTGCTCAGGCGGTTCCGGCGGCGGTTCCGGCAGCGGGTCGGGTCCGCCTGGGCCGAAGGCTCGGCGCCTGGCACCGCGTCCCTGGCCGCGAGCCGCCATCTCACGATCGAGTTGCCCGCGCTGCTCCTCGGTCAGGACAGATCGGAGTTCTTGCTGGATCGAGTCCCGGTACATCCGAAGGAGGGGAAGAGTCTGTCGCATGAGCGAGTCGGCCTTGGGACGCGCCCGCTCCAGAATCGCGCGCATGCTGTCCATTTGCGCTTGAGACAGATCAAGACGCTCGTAGAATCGTGGCAGCTGCCCCGGCAAAGGAGGGCGACCTCCAAGCCCCCGGGCGAACGGTCTCTCGGAATCGCTCCGTACCGCCCGAACCCGCTCGGCGGTAACGCCGAGTACGCCGCCCGCAAGGAACGCGAGAATCAGGATCACTATTCCTCGGGCGCGCACCCGTCCAAGCGATTCGACGCCTTGAATCATTGGCTCACCTCGATCGTTTCAAGGAGGTCGCTGGTGGTTGGAAGTTCATCGCTCCGAATCCAAGTTGCCACCTGCGACGGCACACCGAGGGACTCTTCGATACCGTTCTCAGTCAGAACCGCGCTTCCGTTGCCACCCAGTTGCCACAATACGCCGAGCGAAACCACGATGATGACCGTGGCCGCGGCCAGCAGCGGCCACCACCACTGGCCAACCTGGCCCACGACAGTCAATCGCCCTTGGCGTCGCTCGAGTTCGACCTCGGCATCGCGCACGATTGAGGAGATCGTCTCTTCAAAACGCGCTTCATCCTTGGTCGGGTCGATCGGCGAGAAGTCGATGCGCTCATCGTTCATGGCAGATATTCCTTGGCAACCTGGGGTCCTAGGCTCTCGCGCAGTTGTCTTCGCGCCACGAAGAGATGCTGCCGCGCCGCCACCTCCGAAATGCCGAGCGCTTGGGCAATCTCACGGTGCTTCCATCCTTCCATGTCATGCAACAGCACCACTTCGCGCTGCACATCCGTGAGTTTCCCCAAGGCGTCTTGTAAGAGTCGGCGTAATTCGCTTTGGTCGACATCCCGCGCAGAGTCGCTCTTGGCGACGGCTACCGTGAACTCGAGCGGGACCGCGTCCCGCACCTTACGGTAGGCCCGGTAATTTCGAGCCCGGTTGCGCACGATCTGGAGCAGCCACGCGGCAAACTTGTCCGGATTCCGGCAGTCATCCAGCCGTTCCAACGCCTTCAGAAACCCATCGTGACACACATCCTCTGCGTCCATCTGATTCCCCAGGATGGCCAGCGCCACGGCATAGGCAGCCCGGAAATGCCGACGAACCAGCTCTTCAAAGGCCGGAGTGCTGCCCGAGCGTGCTTGCTCGACCAGGGAAGCATCTGTCACGCTCGTGGAGGATTGGCGCATGGCTCCTAAATGACGAGACAGCCGACTCGGCGAATTCGTTAGCCCGGAGCAGGTCGTCTAACGCTCCGATCCCACTGCCTGTCCTGGTAACTGAGGGGCGCCCAATTCGGTGCGCTCTCAATGACACGATATCAAGGAACGACGAACGGAGGAAGAGATGAGAACGCAACTCACCCGCAGTGCCACGCTGGCGCTCCTCCTCGCGGGAGGGAGCCTCATATTGGCCGGCTGCAGCGAGACCCAGGCCCTCGAAAGCGAACTCAATGCCGCAAGCGGGGGCACGGCGCTCGTCCAGCATCCGGTCGACCTGTCGGGGACTTGGAAGGTCAACACTGATGTCAGCGATGACCCGCGCGAGATGCTCGGGAATCGCAGAGGCCAAGGGCCCCGAGCCGGTGCCCCAGCAGACAGCGGGCAGAGGGGCTTCCGAAGGCCCGGCGGACGAGCGGGTCGGCCTGGCGCGGCCGGGCGCCGTGGTGAGGGACCGCGAAGCCGCGGCGAACTCACCATTACCCAGACAGACGAGACGGTGACGCTGAGCCACGGCGCCAGACGATCGGTCACCCTCACCCCGGATGGCCAGCCGGTCACCAAGCAGGGCCGAGGGGGCGAGCGCCAAGTGATCGCCAAGTGGGAGGGCAGTGTCTTGGTCGTGGAGCACAGCGGGCCCCGTGGCGGGACCATGACCCGGTCCTTCGAGCTCTCAGCCGATGGTCAGCAGCTCGTTCTGAGCCACAAGCTGGAGGGCGGCCCGATCGAGGAGCCGGTGGAATTCCGGATCGTGTTCGATAAGACCTGAGTCAGCTTCTGGGTTCAAACAGAACGGCCGCGCCAACAAGGCGCGGCCGTTTGTTCGCCAGGGTCCGCCATCCTCAAGAGCGTTCGATCCGGACCCTCGGGCGGGCCATCCGGCCGGGATCGACCGAGCGATGCCGCCAGGCCGGCTCATCCGGCACGGTCACACTGATGGTCTGGCGGCGCTGCTGCCGCATGATGCCGAGCTCGACGGTTTCCCCTTCATCATAGGAACCGAGGATTCGCATCGCATGCGACGGGGACTTGGGCTTCCGGTCCGCGATGGACAGGATCACATCACCGGCCTTGAGATTCAATTCCGAGCCTTCGGCCACGCTCACGACCAAGAGCCCTTCCTCGGCCCCGAAGTACTCACCGAGATCGGGGTTCAGGCTCACCAGCTCCAGGCCGCCCCACCGGCCGCCGCCGAAGAACTCGAAATCAAAGTTCCGCGGCCCAAACCGGAATTCGTTCAAACCACGGCGGAGCCGGTTCATCTCTGGCATCCTGAAGCTGAAGGTCCCGCCCAAGTCTTCGGCTTCGATTGTGGTCGTTCGGGTCTGGTCCCCGCGGCGGTATTCAACCTCCACCTCGTCGCCCGGATCGAGCTTGCGGGCCAGCTCAACCAGCTTCATACCGGGTCCGGATTCGTCCTCATCATCAGCCGCAACACCGCCCAGGGCCGTGCCGTCGAATTTGGTGATGATGTCCCCAGCCTCGAGCCCCGCCTTGTCGGCCGGGCCGTCGGGCACCACCGACTGGATCGCTGCGCCGAGCCGGTCGCGTTCACCGTCCGCTCGAACGGCTACCGTGACGCCGATCCGCCCCCGGCCCGGCCCAAAGGTGAACATCCGGACATCCGGTTCTTGGGCCTCAAGGAGGCCGAGGGGGGCTGCCAAGAGGAGCGCGAGCGCGCCGAAAAGCCATTGTCGTCTCATGAGTAACGGTCTCCCGTTCAGGGTTCCTGGGTTCCAGTGATACAGATTCGGAAGGGGGTCGAATGGTCGCAGGCTTGGGCGGGAAGGCGGGAAGACGGGAAGACGGTAGGATGGAGGCTTGGAGGGCTTCAGGGGGTCCTCTTCCCGCCGTTCCGCCTTTCCCACTTCCCGCCTCAGGCCACCTCGCGCCCACCCATTGCAGGGTTACATTTCCGTCCAATCCCCCGCCACCGCAAGAGCCACGCTCAGCTGTGTGAGGAGAGACCCCATGCGTGCCGCTGTCCAAGAGCTTTGGCCCGAGCTCGAGTGGATCGAGGACTCCACCCTGCGAGAGCAGACCACGGAGACCTGGACCAAGGCGTTCGAGCGGAGCCCGCTCGAGCCCAACGACCTGAATGAGATTCCCTTCACGCTCCTGGTGCCCAACTGCCCCGCCACGTTCATGGAGCATAAGCGGTGCGTCGTGCACATCGCGCGGGCCGGCGCCAAGGCCATGCAGGAGTTCATGGGGACCTCACTGACGATCAATCTCGACACGGTGATCGCAGGGGCCATCCTGGCCGACGTCGGCAAGCTCCTGGAATACGAGAAGGTCGGCGGGAAAGCCGTCCAGAGTGACCGCGGCAAGAATCTCCGCCACCCATTCACGGGCGTGGCGCTCGCCTTGGAATGCGGCGTGCCGGAGCCGGTGTGTCACATCATTGCCGCGCACGCCGGCGAGGGCGACCTCGTGAAGCGTAGCACCGAAGCCATCATCGTCCATCACGCGGACTTCATGGCCTACCTGCCGTTCAAGAATCTGGCTCGCTGAAGGAGCCGGGAGAGAGGTACATGTCGGACACGATTACTGCCACCATGGCCCGCTGGGCATCAGACCTCGCGTACGATTCCATCGGAGAGAAGGCCGTCCACGAGGCGAAGCGATACCTCCTGGATTCCTTGGGCTGCGCCTTCGGCGGATTCCGTCAGGAAGACGCGCGCATCGCCATGGAAGTGTTGGATGAGACCGGAGGAATGGGAACCGCAACCATTCTCGGCAGCGGAAAGCGCACCGACCCCGTCACGGCCTCACTCGCCAACGCGCTGATGGTGCGAGTGATGGACTACAATGACATCTACTGGCAGCAGGATCCGTCCCACCCGTCCGACATCATCCCGGCCGCGATCGCATGTGGGGAACGCGCCGGCGGCAGCGGCAGAGACCTCATCGTCGGGATTGTGCTGGGACACGAGTTCGAGATGCGGCTGTGCGAGGCGGCCTTCCCGGGTATTCGGGAGCGCGGCTGGCACCATGCTACGCTGACCGCGTTCGTTTCGCCCATCGTAGCCGGACGCATGCTGGGTCTCTCCTGGGAGCAGATCCAGCACGCGATAGGGATCTCGGCCTCTCGCCACGCCACCCTCGGTGCGGTCACCGCGGGCAAGCTCACCATGATGAAGAACACGGTCGACCCGA
>JABDII010000118.1 GCA_013003805.1 Gemmatimonadales bacterium | reverse complement strand
CGACAAGCTCGAGCCCCGCCGGCAACGGCTGCTGCTGGAACGGCATCTGGTGAGCCGCGAGCTCTTGGGTGAGGGCATCGCCGGGACGTCAGCGGCGGCGCTGGTGGCGGCGAGCCGCGAGCCGATCGGGCTCATGGTGAACGAGGAGGATCACCTGCGGCTGCAGAGCTTGACGAGCGGGTTCAACCCCCAGCAGACGTGGCAGTTCGTCGATACGCTGGACGAGGAGCTGGGCGGAGAGTTGCCCTACGCCTTTCATCACGAGTTCGGACACCTGACGTCCTGCCCGACGAATTGCGGGACCGGACTGCGTGCCTCGGTGCTGATCCATCTTCCGGGCCTCGTGCTGACTAAAGAGATCAACAAGGTGCTCCAGGGCATCTCACAGGTCGGGCTGACCTTTCGAGGTCTCTATGGTGAAGGCTCCGAAGTGATCGGTAACCTCTTCCAGGTCTCGAACCAGACGACCCTCGGCAAAAGCGAGATCGACCTGATCGACCACCTGCAGAAGATCGTCGGTCAGGTGGTCGATTACGAGCTGCAGGCGCGATCCGTGTTGCTGCGGGATGCGCCCAACGTGATCGAGGATAAAGTGTGGCGCGCGTACGGCCTTCTGAGGCACGCACGCTCCCTCGGTTTCGACGAGATGATGAATTTGCTGTCGGGTGTCAGATTGGGTCTGTCTCTGAAACTTCTCTCTGGGCCCAGTGTATATGTGCTGAACAGAACTATGGTCTTCGCCCAAAACGCCCATCTGGAGGAGGCGAGCGACGGCACGCTCTCTGCAGCCGAGCTTGACATACAGCGGGCGGGTTACGTGCGTATGGCCCTCGCGGAAGCGGAACCCTCGGCGGGGGGCTAGATTGTTATCCGAGTGGTGGGTAGAGTGGTGGGTCAGGTCTGGGGTCTGATGAGGGTGCGATGAACTACAATTTCACCGATCGGGTTCGCAAGGTTTTGGCGATGGCCAGAGAGGAAGCCATCCGCCTGCAACACGACTATGTCGGGACGGAGCACATCCTGCTCGGCCTCATACGTGAGGGTGAGGGGGTGGCGGCGGCCGTCCTCATGAACTTGAACGTGGACCTGGATCAGGTTCAGGAGCGCACCGAGGAGCAGGTTCGCAAGGGCAAGGCCGGGGCGACGATGGGCGAGCTGCCCTACACGTCGCGGGCCAAGAAGGTCCTCGAGTTCGCCGTGGCCGAAGCTCGCGAGATGAGTCACAGCTACGTGGGCACCGAGCATCTGTTGCTGGGGCTGTTGCGCGAGGAGAAAGGTGTGGCCGCCCAGGTCCTCGAGTCGCTGGGCGTGACGCTCGAGCAAGCACGCGACCAGACGCTCAAGCTGTTGGGGACCGATATGCCCAGCCCGGGCCAGGCGGCAGCCGCCGCGCCCAAGGGGGAGAAGAAATCGAAGACCCCGGCGCTCGACCATTTCTGCCGTAACCTGACGGAGCTGGCCAGAGCGGGTGAGCTGGATCCCACCATCGGACGCGCGAAAGAAATCGAGCGCGTGATGGAAATCCTCTCGCGTCGCAAGAAGAACAACCCCGTGCTCATCGGCGAGCCGGGGGTCGGCAAGACCGCGATCGTGGAGGGTCTGGCGCAGCTCATCTCACGTGGGGAGGTTGCCGACAGCCTCAAGGGTCACCGTGTGCTGGCGTTGGACATGGCGGCGGTGATCGCCGGGACGAAGTATCGCGGTCAGTTCGAGGAGCGGCTGAAAGCCGTGATGAATGAGATCGCTCAAAACCGCGACGTCATCCTGTTCATCGACGAAGTCCACACGCTGGTAGGGGCCGGAGCCGCGGAGGGCGCGATCGACGCGTCGAACATGCTGAAGCCGGCGCTGGCGCGGGGCGAGCTGCAGTGCATCGGCGCCTCGACGCTCAACGAGTACCGGAAGTACATCGAGAAGGACGGCGCTCTGGAGCGCCGCTTCCAGACCGTGATGGTGGATCCACCGACGATCGATGAGACGATCGAGATCCTGGAAGGCTTGAAGGGTCGGTACGAAGATCACCATAAGGTCACGTTGCCAGGGGGCACTCTGGTGGAAGCGGCGAAGCTGTCCGAGCGCTACATCACCGACCGGCACCTCCCGGACAAGGCCATCGATGTGATCGACGAGGCCTGCGCCAGGGTGCACCTGTCGACGCAGGTGCCGCC
>JABDII010000105.1 GCA_013003805.1 Gemmatimonadales bacterium | reverse complement strand
CCCCCCCGCCGCCACCCGCCGAGGCCGCCACCCAGGCTCCGTCGACGGACGCCACACAATCAGAGGCCCAGCCGTCCGAACAACGCTCGAGGCGACGACGACGACGACGGGGACGGGGCCGAGGACGGGGCAAGCGCGGAGGGAAGGGACCTCCCCCCGGGTCGCCACCTCCTGGAGACTGAGTGGCCAAGTTCTATCTCACCACCGCGATCGATTACGCCAACGCCGATCCTCACCTCGGACAGGCACTGGAGAAGATTGGCGCGGATGCGATCGCCCGGTACCGGAGGCTCCGGGGAGACGACGTCCACTTCCTCATGGGAATGGACGAGCATTCGCAGAGCGTGGTTCAGGCCGCCGAGGAGAATCAGGTCCCGCCGCAAGAGTGGGTGGACCGCATGGCGGTGCGGTTCGAAGAGTTCTATCAGCGTCTCGAATGCAGCCACAACGATTGGATTCGCACCACGGAGCCGCGCCACCGGCGTGCCGTCGAGGCGCTCCTCGGGGGAATTCGTGAGCACAACCCTGATGATCTCTTCATCGATACCTATGAGGGGCTCTATTGCAGCGGCTGTGAGGAGTTCAAGCAAGAGAGCCAGATCGCAGACGGACGCTGCACGGAACATCCCACGCTCGACTTGGTCCCGAAGAAGGAGGAGAATCACTTCTTCCGACTGAGCCGCCATGGGGCCGAGTTGGTCCGACTCATCCAATCCGGCGAGTTCCAGGTCGAACCTGCGATTCGGCGGAACGAAATCGTGCGGCTCCTCGAGGACGGGCTCCAAGACATCTCGATTTCCCGGTCGCGCTTCCCTTGGGGCATCCCCTTCCCCGGCGACCCCGACCACACGGTGTACGTGTGGTTCGATGCGCTCATCAACTACCTCTCGGCCACCGGTTTCCCCGACGCCGGCTACGAGCGCCTTTGGCCGGCCCAGCTGCACGTGATCGGCAAGGGCATCACCCGATTTCATTGCGTGGTCTGGCCCGCCATGCTGAGGAGCGCCGGGCTCCCCTTGCCGCGGAAAGTCTGGGCCCACGGATACGTCCAGTGGGAAGGCGCCAAGATGTCCAAAACCGCCGGCACGGCGATCAGTCTCGAATCGGCCCTGGAGCGGCACGGTCCCGACTCGCTCCGCTACTTCCTGCTCCGGGAGGTGGGCTTCGAGGCCGACGGCAACTTCACATGGGAGCGGTTCGACGAACGCTATGTTGCCGACTTGGCGGATGGCCTGGGCAACCTCGCGTCTCGCTCGCTGGCGATGCTTGTCAAGTATCGCGAGGGCGTCGTGTCGACGACCGAGAACACCACGTCACTGGATCAGGCCGGGCTCGACGCCCTGGAGCAGTACGCCACCCGGATGGACGTACTCGACCTGCGAGGAGGGCTCGAGGCGGCCTGGTCGCTGGTCGGCCGAGCCAACCAGTACATCGTGGAGACCGCGCCTTGGACTCTCGCCAAAGAGGGACGGGGGGCGGAGCTCGATACCGCACTCGGAACTCTTGCAAGATGCCTGTATCGCCTGGCCTTGATGGTCAGCCCATTCATGCCCGGTACGGCTGCGAGGCTGCGGGACGCCCTGGGCCAGGACGAGGCATCACCCGCGGCGTGGGAGAGTGGAGTGGCGCCACCGGTTGAGGGGAGCCGAACTCGCCGGATTCAGGCCCTCTTTCCCAAGGAACAGCGGGCTAAAACTATTTGACAGTCAAAGACTTATACGGGGCAATTGTCGCCTTGACACATTTGTTGCACCGGGTGATACTGCACCCCCAGCACACCCATTCTGGGGTCGATTCTGGCCCTGAAACTGCAGATAGAATCAGGCGAAACTAGCCTGGCGGACACTTGATGGCGCAGCGGCGTTGGACATTCGTGATTGTTCCCCACGGGTTGGGGCTCTCGAGGAGTGTTGAGGTCTCGACCTCTGCGCTCAAGCTCGCGGGCGCGCTCGTCGCCGCCGTGGTAATGGTCGTCCTCGCGCTTGGCTTTGCGACCATCACCCGATCGCTCGACCTCGAGAAAGCGGAAAAGCTCGAACGAGACAACGCCGTGTTGGCGGAGGAGATCGGGCGCATGCACGGGCGGCTCACCGAACTGTCCGACACCTTGGATCGTATCGCCCGTCGCGACGATCAGATCCGAGTGCTCGCCAATCTCGAGCCCATCGATCCCCAGGTACAGGCAGCCGGTATCGGTGGTCCCAGAGCGACAATCACGTCGACTGAGGTTGCCGCGACGGGCGTGCTGGGGCGGCAGGCGGAACAGGTACGCGACGACCTGAGCGGGCTCATCCGCCGCGCCAACTTGCTGGCCACGTCCTTTGCCGACGCAGTCGACAGTCTCGAGGGCCACAAGAAACGGATGGAATCCACTCCATCCATCCTCCCGACCCAGGGATGGCTCTCCAGCAACTACTCAACGAGCCGACTCCATCCCATTCTCAACGTAGCGCGGCCGCACGTCGGAATCGACGTGACGGCGCCGACCGGTACGCCCATCGAGGCCCCAGCGGCGGGTCGCATCTCGTTCGCCGGCAGCAAGACCGGATACGGCAAGACCATCATCATCCAGCACGGCTTCGGGGTGGAAACGAGATTCGCCCACGCCTCGAAGCTCCTGGTGCAGCAGGGACAGCGCGTGACGCGAGGCGACCGGATCGCGCTGATCGGAAAGTCCGGCCTCGCGACGGCACCACACCTCCACTACGAGGTCCATGTCAATGGGCGAGCCGTCAACCCGCTCAATTACATCCTACCGGAGACGGTGACCGACTAGCCTTCATCGCCCACCGGTGTCTTGACGCGCCCCTCCCGTTCGGCACGAACCGGAGGGGTTTCTTGCGCCCCAACCTTGCTCGGAACGCGTGGCAGCGCCAGCGCTCGGCTCAGAGTCCCCCCGATGTCTCATGGCTGAAGAGCACGGGGGTGCGTCGGCGGAACGCAAGTCCCGGATCATGCGTTTCCTTTTGCAGACCCTCGCCACATCAACAACCACAATGCTTGGTGCCGGCCAGGCACAAGTTGTAGGGTAAGACAGAAGGCGATTAGCTTTCCGCGGTTCACGGGCTCTCAATCTTCAGCGATAGGAATGTCGTGCGACACCTGCCCCGCCTGTTCCTTCCAACCGCGCTCCTCGTGATCACGGCCTGCGGGGGTCCTCGAGACGTCGCGGTCCGGGTCCTGATTCCCGGAGCCGATTCCGCGCTCGCCCCGTCCGCAAGCCTGCCGATCGTCGCACTGCCGTACGATCGGGACAGCGTGTTGGCTGCGATGGAAGCCCAGGCCGCGCGTCCACGGCCGCACAGCGCGGCACTCGACGATCTGTTCGCCCGGTATCAGGAGCCCTTCGCGGCCTACACGGTCGCGATCGCGCGGGCCGACGCATTCGACGACACGCTGGCGGCCATCCGTGCCTCGCTCGACACTATCGCACGCTCCGCTCCCGAATATCAGGAGCTGTATCAGCGGTTTGCCGACGTCACCGATTCGGTGGCCGCGGCCGACCGCGTTGGTCAGGCAGCCGAACAGCGCCTGACGGCGACCCGGGAAGAACTGGGCGGCCCAATCGAGAGCTTGCGGGTCGAAGTGCGCGCCTGGGAAGACCTCACTTTCAGTGGCTACGACACCCTGGTGCAAAACCTGGCTGAGTCGAAGATGCGCCTGCCCGCGACCGATACGACGGGGACCGACGGTTGGGCGTCGCTCACATTGGCCCCGGGAAAATGGTGGATCTACGTCCGTTCCTGGGATGCACACGATCCCAACTCAGAGTGGTACTGGAACATCCCCGTCACGAGCGACACGGTCGTTCTCGAGCCCTCCAACGGCCAACGGCGGCCGAGATACTGAGCCGCCGGGCTGCTCCTCAGGACAAAGGTTTTCACCGATGAATGGAAAGATCGTTGTGGTTGCTGCGAGTATCCTCGCTGCTTTCGCCATTCTCTGGCCCCGGCATGAGGCCGAGAGCACGTTTGCGCCCATCATGGCGGTCGAATCCCAAGAGGATCCGCTCGCTTCACGCGCGAAAGGGAGTCCGACCGCCCCGGTGACAGTGTTCGAGATGTCCGACTTCCAATGCCCCTACTGCAGGCGGCATGCGCTCGAGACCTACCCCACCCTCGAGCGCGAGTATGTCACCTCCGGCAAGGTCCGCTGGGTCTTCGTGAATTTCCCGCTCCCCATGCATCCCAACGCGACACCGGCCGCCGAAGTGGCGATGTGTGGCGCCCAGCAGGGGAAGTTCTGGCCAATACACGATCTCCTCTTCGAGCACCAAGCGGTGTGGGCCCCGCTCAAGGAGCCCGCTGAGTTTATGCTCTCGCTGGCCGACAGTGTCGGCGCCGACCGCGCTCAGTTGACCTCGTGCGTGGAAGGCAAGCAAACCCGGAACATCGTCGAGAGCGACGCTATGGGAGCGGCGCAGGCCGGAGCCCAAAGCACGCCGACGTTCTATATCGAGGGCGGACTCCTTGTCGGGGCCTACCCGATCGAAGTGTTCCGGCAAATCCTCGATTCGGTCCATACGGCGAAGACCAGCGGGAAGTAACCTTGAGGGCTACAACGAGAGGAAGACGTCGTACAACGCGTGCGTCCAGGCGGTGATACCGAATCCGCGCAGGAGGTAGAGTCCACTAAAGAGCACGCCTGCGATCGCCCGAAAGGTGAAGGACCCGAGCTGAAACGCGTCTCCGTAGGGACCGATGTAGTGGAACCAGGAGAAGATGAGCGCTCCCACGATCACCGCGAAAACGCCTGCGGATCGTGACGACCACCCCAACACCACTCGCCCCAGCAGGGCCAGCCCGGATACCAGGAGAACCCGGAAGAGCAATTCCTCGTAGAGCCCTGCACCGAGCGAAATCATCAGCTGGGTCGGGAGGTCGAAGCTGGACAGCGGGGTGAGGGAGAGCCCGGTAATGCCACCGAGAAGAAGGCCGGTGAGGGCCGCGGCCACGGTCCCAAAGGCCAGCGCGTAGCCTACCGACTCGCCGGTCATACCCAGCAATACCTTGGCGCGAGGGAATCCGGATTTCCCAACGTCCCGCCACACCAGGCCAGCGCCCGCGCCCACCAGAAGCACCCCAAACGTGATCAGTCCCCCCCGGCCGCCGAAGGTCAGGAAGACACTCTTGAGGAGCACGTCTGCCCCGTTACGAACTCCGGCGAGGCCGTCCCCGGAGAGCACGACCGCCAGAATCTCGTAGGCCAGGAGGAGCGGGAACGCGAAGGTCAGGCTGTAGCGCGGTGCCCGGGTAAGCCGCCAATACGAGCCGGAGCGCTCGGTCATGGGTGTGTCACGGAATGCGGGTTCCTTCCTCGAAGCTTCGAGTCCTATTGACGCCGTTCTCGAACACCGGCAACATTCCCCCGCTCATGCAACATACCTCCATGCTGTACCGCGCCGCCGCCCGGTTGGTTCACAGACTTTTGCCATTGGCCGGCGCGCTCAATCCAAAACTACGGCGCGGACACGAGGGTCGCAGGAATGTCGCCGCCCGTGCGGAGCAGTGGTCCCGGCAGAAGAGAGGGACGGGAAGGCCGCTGATTTGGTTTCACGCCCCATCGGTGGGCGAAGGGCTGCAGGCCGAAAGTGTCATCCAGGCGTTCAAGCGGCGCCACCCCCAATGGCAAGTGGCCTACACCTATTTCAGTCCGTCCGCCGAACCGCTGGCCAAGCGCTTGGAGGTCGGCTTCGCCGACTTTCTCCCATACGATCTCCCTTCCGATATCGACCGAGTGCTGGACGCCTTGCGTCCCGATGCGCTCGTGTTCACCAAGCTCGATCTCTGGCCCGAGCTTGCCACGCGAGCGGCTAGCCGCGGGATCAGCGTCGTCATCGTTGCCGCGACGGTGCGCCCAGGAAGCGGCCGCCTCCGCTGGCCGGTCCGCAGACTCCTCCATCCGGGCTACGCGGTCATTCAAGCCGCAGGCGTCATTTCACCGGACGACGGCGAGCGTTTGACACGCCTGGGCGTGCCTGCCGACGCGATCCACATCACGGGTGACCCCCGAATGGATAGCGTCGATCGAAGACGTGGTGCCGTTGATCCCGGTGATCCCCTTCTCCGGTTAGGCGACGGCGCGACTACTCTAGTCGCGGGATCGACCTGGCCCCGAGACGAACGCGTCCTGCTCTCGGCCTTCCCGTCCCTCTCTTCTGCCGGGACCACTGCTCCGCACGGGCGGCGACATTCCTGCGACCCTCGTGTC
>JABDII010000096.1 GCA_013003805.1 Gemmatimonadales bacterium | reverse complement strand
ACAGTAACCTCACCGCGCCGGGGCTTACGCCTTGCTCGGAGAGATCTCGAGCGGTCAGGAAATTCCCTGATCGCTTGGCCATCTTGGTGCCGTGCACGTTCAGGAACTCGCCGTGAAGCCAGTAGCGGGCGAAGTGCTCCTGCCCGGTGAAGGCGCAGGCCTGAGCGATCTCGTCCTCGTGGTGGGGGAAGATCAGGTCCACCCCGCCGGCGTGGATGTCTACCACGTCCACCCCGTACTTCTGCTTCAGCAACTCGAGCGCCATGGCCGAGCACTCGAGGTGCCATCCGGGCCGGCCACGGCCGAACGGCGCGTCCCAGGCCGCGCCCACCCGCTCGTCCTGCTCGCGGGCGGCCTTCCACAGGACGAAGTCGCGTGCGTCCTCCTTGGCGTACTCGTCGGTGTCGACCCTTCCCGATCCGGCACCGGTCTGGAGTTGTTGCCGGTCGAGCTGCGACAGCCGGCCGTACGCCGGGAAGCTCGCGATCTTGAAGTAGACCGAGCCGTCGTCTCCCTGATACGCGTGTCCCTTGTCCATGAGACCTTCGACCAACCGGATCATCGGCTCGATGAACTCGGTGGCGCGGGGATACTCGTGAGCGGGACGGATCCTCAGATAGTCGCGGTCGGCGAAGAAGGCGTCGATGAACGGCTGAACGTGTTCGCCCAGGGTCTTCTCTGCTCCTGCTGCCGCGTTGATAGTCCGGTCGTCCACGTCGGTCAGGTTCATGACGTGGTAGACCTCGTACTCGCTCGCCTCGAGCCACCGCCGCAGCAAATCCTCGAACAGAAAGGTCCGGAAATTCCCGATATGCGCGTAGTTCCAGACGGTCGGCCCGCAGGTGTAGAGCGAGACCCGACCCGGCTGTAACGGCTCGAACGGCTCGAGCCGGCGGGTGAGCGTATTGAAGAGGGTGAGGGGCATAGAAGTCGGAAGTATTTAGTCTTTAGTCTCTAGTCTTTAGTCTCTAGTCCACGGTCGATGTCGCACTCCTCACTCCTACTTCCTGCAGCCCAACCTCCTACTCACTGCTTTCAGGCAACCCCAGCTGGCGCCTGACTTTCTTCAGCAACTGGGCGTCGACCGGAAAGGCATTCTCGAACGTCACGCGTTCCGGATCGAGCTGGGCCGCTCGCACGTAGGCATCCCGGTATGGGACTGCCAAATCCGGCGCCCGGACTTCCAGCAGCATGGCACCACAGCGGATCGCCGCGCGGCTCGACCATCGCTCAGCCGTGACCCGGTCCTTGCCCGGCACGCCGTGCCGCGCCACCTCTCGGCTCGCGATGGGATAGCACAACTCCCTGACTGCGGCGAACAGTATCCGGGACGGGTCGTCAAATTCGGCCGGCATGCCAACCGCGACCAGGTTATCACCGGCGTCGGCCGGGTCGCCCAAAAAGACTCTGCCCTCGGGCCCCAACGCCGGCGAGGCCAGGACCACCCCGCGCTCGAGCCGGCGATCGCTCAAGAAGTCCCGGAGGGCTGGGCCCAATTCCCTCGACCATTTCTGCTCCACCGCCGCCAGGTAAGCCTCCCGGTTCGAGGCGTCCGCCTCTCGGTGCGCCCGAAGGAACACGTCCCACTCTTCTTGGAGCGCCTGAACGAATTGGCCTGCCACTTCGCGCTGATTCTTCCGCGTCAACACATCGGCGAGCACGCGGGCGCCGAACTCGTCTGGTGCCTCGCCTCTCGCGGCCGCCCCCAGAGCGGCAAGCATCGAATCCGGATCGGGCGACCCGAAGTACAGCGGCAAAAAGTGGAAGAACTCATAGGTGCTGTCGCTGGCGAACGCCACCCGGAAATAGGACCGCAGATTGTCCAGCGTCGTGGGGTAGACTCCCCGGGCCTCCTTGGCCCGGCGGATCCTCTCGGCATAACCCGGGGCGTAGAGTGGCAGCGGCGAGAATCCTTCGAATCCCACAACTGCAAGACCATGATACCAGAGATCAACGTGCGGCGCGGACCGCACGGCCCACTCGGGACCACCGCTCACCTTGGGAACGGCTTGTCCTGAAAGTGGCTGGGCTCCAAGTGAGAGCCCCACCACGATGAGTGCCAGCACCGTCTTGTTGTTCATCTATGCGAATCCTTCCTCACGCGGGCTTCCCCCGCTCTTTTGGCTACGTGTTCGCCGGGTGGCTCCACTGGGAGGCGAACCGAGCCATCGCGGCCGCTCGATCGGCCCAGAATGTAGCGATGGGACCCAGCGCATCGGAATATGACCGGTGTCGCCCAATCCAGTTCCCGGCCTCGCCCGCCAGCCACTCCATTACAGCGGCCGGATCCTGCTCCAAGAGAGCATTCAAGACGAACCGCCGCTCACCGGCGCGCACACCCAGCCCCAGATCACGTCCGGCCCGATGCAGGTCGCTTCGCGTGAGGATTATGCCGCATCGGACAGGGGCCAGCAGCGCGACCTGCACCTCGTGCGACCCGTCCGAACCGTCGAGCAGACCAGGTGCCTCCCGCAGGTGGAGGGGAAGCCGCTCAGGAGCCTCGAAGCTCGCGGCCTCATCCAGGAGGGCCGACCGGAGCAGGCGACCCCATTCCACGTAGGAAGGAGGGCCGATTTCGATCGCCTTCTCGAGAAAAACCGGGAGCCAACACAGCAAGTGTTCGAATAGGAGCGCTGCACGCGCCCGGCCGAGTGCCGACCGGCGATCGTCGGCGGGCTCCGACGTTTGGAGGTCGCCGAGCCGGGCGTACAGACCCAATAGTGTAGCCAGGTGGTCAAGCTCCTTCGGCACGGTCTGGCCTATGGCGCGCCAGAAACCGGCCACGCGATCTGCTGCCTCTCCGCCCAGCATCCCCTCGGCGCCGAGATAGACGGAGGCGTAGGGATAGAGCTGGAAGAGGAAGAGATCGCTGTACTCGGTGGCGCTCGGCGCCCGGCCGAGTTTCAGGAGCTGGGCTAGCGCCGCCGTTTCCTCACGCGGATGTTCGGCGAGAACGGCGAGGGCACGGAACAGCTCCATCCGGCTCAGCCGGAGCTCCCCACCGGAGTCCGCGGCCCGGGAGAGGGCAGCCGGAAGTACTCCTTGGCCGGCTTTAGCGGTCGGAGCAGCCAAAACGGACGGCGGGTACCCTCCGGCGAGTGGCTATCCGCGGGACGGGTCTTCTCGAGCCACCGCCGGTATACATCGCGCGCCTTGTCGGTATCCACGCTGATATCCCCATACGTATCCCCGGGATCGGCCTTCCTGACGTGGACGGCCTGATGCCAGCAATGTTGCCCCGAGATCGGATCGGGATGGACGGGAAACGTGAGGTTTTGATGTACGCCGACATCAGTCCACCAGATTCTGAGGGTGTCGGGATCGGATGACGCGTATGGCTCGACGCCATGGCGACGCTCGAGTCCCCACGCCGCGCCGCGGTGATCCAGGTTGACGGTGGCCATGAACTGTCGTTGGCCTTCGTCACGAAGCTTCCACCGGCCCATGTGATGACTGCAGGCGACCACCCCCGGACGAATGCCTTCGGTGACCCAGGCCTTCACCACAAAGTACCCGATATCGGTTTCCACCCGAACCAGGTCGCCGGTCGCGAGCTCCATCCGATTTGCATCAGTGGTATGGATCCAGAGCGGATTGGTGTGGGCGATCTCGTCCAGCCACTTGGCGTTGGCGCTTCGGGTATGGATGTGCACGGGGAGCCGGAACGTGCTGATGAGTGGCATTTGGCCCGGCGCCAGGTTGTCCGGGTGTACATGACTCTTCATGTAGGTCGGCACTGCCGCGTCCGGCCAGCCCCACTCGGCCAGCGTGCGGGAGTAGAACTCGAGCAAGCCGCTCGGTGTGGGCCAACCCCGCAGGATCTTGCCCTCCACGTTTACCCCGACCGGCCGGCGGCCCTCGGCATCCGGCTCCGGGCTCGGGTGCGGCACGATGTTGGGCGAAGGGGGCTTGGGCGCCGTGGTGAACACGCGGCCGAAGCGGTCTTCGCGAACGTCCTGGAGATCGTCCCGTGGCACCTCGCGGCTATACACCGGTCCGATGTTGCGCTCGACCTCGAACGCTCCGTAACGCCGCATGTAGTCGAGCGGGCTCAGGCCCTCGGTGGCAGCGCGTTCCGGGAGTCCCGGAACCGAGTGGTCGAAGGAATAGGCGTAGTACTCATCCACCGTGAGCTTCTCGCCCGGTTGTTTCTTGGACTCGACATACTGCCGGATGCCCAACGCCCCATCGGGATCGATCCGCCAGGTGAGATCGATCCAAAACTCGTTCTCCTCCCACACCTCGCCAGGATTGACCTCTCGGGTGTCCGTCACCGGGCGGCCCATGCGTTCGCGAAACGTGCGTAACACCGGCTGACGAAAGCCGATCCATTGCGCGTCGTGCGTCTCGAACGAGTGAGTGTCGTGGCGCTCGGAGCTGTGGCCCATCGGGAGCACGTAGTCCGCAAAGTAGGCCGTCTCGTTCCACGTCGGCGTCAGGGCGACATGCAGGCCCACCAGAGTTGGGTTGGTGAGAACCTCGATCCAGGAAAAACCGTCCGGGTTGGTCCACACCGGGTTGTATACCCGCGTGAAGTAGACGTCGACGCGCCCGCGTCCTTCCTTCAAGAAGTGAGGCAGCAGGAAGGAGA
>JABDII010000080.1 GCA_013003805.1 Gemmatimonadales bacterium | reverse complement strand
GCCCGGCTGCCCGAGGCCCGGATGACGGTGATCGCGCGTGTGCTCGAGCCGGTCGATTCAGCCGGTGGTGTGACCGTGATCGCGCCGCGTGGGGCGGGATGCCGTGGCTCCACGGCCGCGCATTGGCCACCCTCGAGCGCAGTGGGTGCCGGGAGCGACGTTCGGGTGGTCGGGCGCTGGATTCGGGGAGACAAGAGGGGTGGTCGGCCGAGCGGGCGCTGGCATGTCGAAGAGGTCCTCGAGGTCCGCTACCGCCCCCGCCCGGACCAGGCACTTCGCAATGCGATCGTTCAGACCATCGCCCAGCTGTATGGGCAGAGAGGTCCCATCGTCGACGCCTTGGTCCTCAATCGGAAGGCGGAGTTGGATCGGTCACTCCGCGATCGCTTTGCGCGCGCGGGGATGGTCCACCTGCTGGCGATCTCAGGATTTCATGTTGGGCTGGTAACCGCGTGGGCCTACGCGGCCCTTCGACTGCTGGGCCTCGCGCGAGGCCGATCCCTGGCCATCGCATCGCTTGGCGCCGTGGCGTACGCGGCCTTCCTCGGCTGGCCGGCACCGGCCACCCGTGCCGCCCTGCTGAGCATGCTCGTATCGATGGCCCGCCTGCGGCAGCGGCGGGTGGATCCCGGCTCGCTGCTCGCCGCAACCGGTTTGCTGGTGCTCGTGGTAGACCCCTGGGCCGTCCTCGACGCCGGGGCCTGGCTCTCCGTCCTTGCAGTGTGGGGTATCACGACCTTCTCGCGGCGCACTGAACGACTCGGTGGCAGGCTCGATGGGTCTATCCGGCGCGCCTTCAGTTCGTCCTTCGGAGCCACATTGGCGACCGCGCCGGTCACGGCCGCCCTGTTCGGCGTGGTTGCGGTGGTAGGTATCGGGGTGAACCTGGTGGCCCTTCCTATCGCCGGTGCAGTGGTGCCGGGTGTCTTGGCAAGCTTGGTGCTCGCCCCGATCGCCTACCCGTTGGCCGAACGGCTCGCGGGTGGCGCCGGCCTCGGGTTGAACCTCCTCGAGTGGCTGGCCGAATGGGGAAGCCGGATCCCTCTCGGCCACATCGTACAGCCTGCGGGCCCTGCCGCCGCTCTGCCGTGGGTGCTGATCCTCGCCTTGGGGCTCTGGATCACGGGGCGGCGGAACACACTGGCAGAGGTTGGGCGACGCTCGGCGTGGGTCCTCGTGCTCGGGACATGGGCGATGCTGGTCAGCTGGCTACCGAGGCCGTTCGCCGCTGACGGCGCTCTGACATTACATTTTTTGGATGTGGGGCAAGGCGATGGTGCCCTCATCCGCACGCCGGGAGGACGGTGGGTGGTGGTGGATGGCGGCCCCAAGAATGATCGGTTCGACGCCGGACAACGCCGGATCATCCCCTTCTTGCGTCGCCAGCGAGCGGAGTCGCTCGAGATGGTGGTCGTGTCACACGCCCATGCTGACCACCTCGGCGGCGTTCCAGCGGTGCTCAGCCACTTTCCGGTGGGAGTCGCCCTGGAGCCGGGCCTGCCGGTGACGGACCCTTTATATCAGGAATTCTTGGGGACGCTCGTGCGGCAAGGGGTGCCCTGGCGCCCGGCCCGGGCGGGCGACCGAATCGACATCGACGGGGTGGGACTCACGATCCTCCATCCGGACACGTCGTGGCATGGATGGGGCGAGGATCTCAACGAGGACTCGATCGTCCTTTACCTCGAGTTCGGGGAATTCGAGGCGATCTTGGGTGGCGATGCTGGCCGGCCGGTTGAGGCGCTCCTCGAGGGCCGGATTGGCCAGATTGACCTTCTGAAGGTGGGCCACCACGGCTCGGCGAGTTCGACGGGAGCGGGATGGGTCCAAGAGTTGCAGCCCAAGGCAGCGCTGGTTAGCGTGGGCCGGAACACTTATGGCCACCCTGACCCCGGTGCCTTGGCCCGGCTCGAGGGAAATGGGGTGAGTATCTGGCGCACCGATCGGGATGGATTGGTGACCGTCGTGACGGACGGGCGTACCATGGAGGTGCGCGGGAAGCGCCGTCGCGCGGTCTTTGCCGACCTTCGTGATTCGAAACTTCCCCTGCAATGTGGGGCGGGCACGGACTGTCTCCGCCCGTCGCAACCGGCTAGAGGAGTGTTGCCCCAGTGATGCACGATACGACGGTAACGACGATCGAACGATTCATCATCGATCAGGAACGTCAGCACCCCCAGGCAACGGGTGAGCTGTCCAGTCTCCTGTATGACATCTGCCTCGCGGCCAAGGTGATCGCGGCCGAGATCCGGCGAGCAGGCCTGGTGGATGTGCTTGGCTCCGCCGGAGCGACGAATGTCCAGGGCGAGGAACAGCAGAAGCTGGATGTCTTCGCCAATGAGGCCATCAAGAACGCCCTGTTGCACACCGGCCGTATCTGTGTCATGGGATCTGAGGAAGAAGAGGCGCTCATCCCGGTTCCGGCCCCCTATCCGGCGGGCAAGTATGCACTGCTCTACGATCCGCTCGACGGATCCTCGAACATCGACTGCAATTCGTCGGTGGGAACCATCTTCAGTCTCTACCGTCGGGTAACTGACGACGGGTGTGGCACGCTTGCCGACCTACTCCAGCCCGGCTGTGACCAGGTGGCGGCGGGGTATGTGATGTACGGCTCCAGCACCATGCTGGTGTACACGACCGGAGACGGCGTCCATGGGTTCACACTCGATCCAACCATCGGGGAGTTTCTGCTCTCGCACCGGAGCATCACGATGCCGGCGGTCGGGAAATACTATAGTGTGAACGAAAGCAACTTCACCCGCTGGAGCCCTGGCATCCAGAAGGCGGTGCGCGGTTTCAAGGGGGATCTCCCGAATCGCATCCAGCCGAAGAACAGCCGGTACATCGGCTCGTTTGTGGCCGACTTTCACCGCAACCTCGTCAATGGCGGCATCTTTCTGTATCCGGCCGACTCGAAGAACCGACACGGCAAATTGCGGCTGCTTTATGAAGCCTGCCCCATGGCATTCATCGCGGAGCAGGCCGGTGGGCTGGCGACCGACGGCCGCTCGCGCATTCTCGACCTCGCCGCAACGGAACTCCACCAGCGCACGCCCCTCGTGATCGGGTCCAAGAGCGACGTCGAGTTCGTCGGCGAAGTCCTCACCGAGGTTGAAGGG
>JABDII010000064.1 GCA_013003805.1 Gemmatimonadales bacterium | reverse complement strand
AGACAATCCGAGCCGGGGCATATTCGGGATGGTGAATGAGTCCGGTATTCAGAATCTCGATGGCCCGTTCCGGATCGCCCAGCTTCCGGTGCGCATTGGCGAGGGGAGCGAAGGCGGTGCCTTCCGGGTTGTCGTGATACTGACTTTCGAGCTTTTCGATTTCGCGGGGAGCAGCCATCCCGTAGTTCCGTGGCGTAAGTTGTTGTGGGAGTTAGCCAAACAGTAGTAAACGTCCCATACCATGTCAACCAGGCGCGACGCCGCCGCGCTTGAGATTGCGTGTTGGCAGGCTTAGACTTACAGCCTTTCACCACCTCGTTCGCGCCGGTCCGGAGTTAGACGATTATGATGCAAGCCTTTCGCAGCAGCGCCAAGATCATCGCCATCGTGTTCGCGGTGTTGATGGTGCTCTTTCTCATCCAGTTGAGTGGTATCGGCGGCGGTGGCGGGACCGTCTCGAGCAGCTCCGTCGGGAAGGTCAACGGCAAGAGCATCGATACTCGGTCCTATCAACAGGTCGTGCAGAACCGGATCCAGGCCGTCCAGCAGCAGTCGTCCCAAACGTTGACCCTCGACGATATCGAGCAGATCCGAGACGAGGTGTGGGAAGAATTCGTCTCCAACACCGTCCTCACGGCCGAATACGACCGCCGGAAGATCACCGTGTCGGCCGGCGAGGTCGCCGAGTTCCTGCGCAATATCCCGCCGCCTGAACTCCGGGAGCAGCCGGAGTTTCAAACCGATGGCCAGTTCGACATGTCGAAATACCAACGGTGGCTCACGTCGAGCGTGGGAATGCAGTACGTGCCACTCTTGGAGGCCCAATACCGTAGCAATCTCATGCAGTCGAAGCTGCTTCGCGTCGTCACCGCGGACGTCTACCTGTCCGATGCAGCACTCTGGGAGCGTTATCGGGACGCGAATGATGCGGTCACGATCGGACTCACGGCCATCATCCCGCGGCGCGTGATTCCCGACTCGGCGGTTGAGGTCACGGACGACGAGATCACGGCATACTACCGAAGCCACTCCGAGGATCTCACGCGACCGGAAACGGCCTACCTCAGCTTGGTGCTCATTTCTCGCATGCCGGACGCGAGTGACACCGCCGCGGCCCTGGATCGCGTGACCCAACTACGCCAGGAGATACGCGACGGGGCGCCCTTCGACGAAGTGGCTCGCCGCGAGTCTGCCGACACGGTGTCAGGAAATAGCGGGGGAGATCTGGGGAGCTGGACCCGCGGTTCGTTTGCTCCGGCGTTCGATTCCGCGGCGTTCACCATGCCACTCAACACCCTCTCGACCCCAGTGCTCACCGACTTCGGGTACCACGTCATCGAGGTCACGGCCCGGCGAGCCGACACCGCCGAGGGGCGGCACATTCTCATTCCCATCGAGTTGGCCGGGGAGCATCGCGATTTCGTCGACACCCAGGCCGATTCGATGGAGGCCCTCGGGGCAGAGCGTTTGGATCCGGCGGCGTTGGATACTGTCTCCAGCGCGCTGGGGCTCCAGATCTACCAGGCCGATCCTGTCCAGCGAGGCACCAGGGTCCAGGTTGGGAACCTCGTCGTGCCGGATGCCGGGGTGTGGGCCTTCCGCGCGCAGGAAGGCGAAGTGAGCCCGATCATCGAGGACTCGCGAAACTTCTACCTCTTCCGGCTGGACAGTCTTCAGCCCGAGGGGATACCGCCGTTGAGCGATCCGCTGGTGCGAGCAAGCGTCATGGCAGAGGTGAGGGCGATCAAGAAGTGGGATGCGGCGCGTACCTTCGGTCAGGAGTACCTCGACCGGCTGGACCGCGGAGAAGACATGGCCCAGGCCGCTGAGGCAATGGGATTGGCCCATCAGGAGGTGGGCCCATTCGTTCGCACCCAACCGCCGCTGCCGAATCCGGTCCTGGTCGGGGCGGCCTTCGGCATTCCATCCGGTCAGCGGAGCGGACTGCTGGATACCAAAGAAGGGCTGTACATCATCGAGGTACGCGGCACGCAGCCGGCCGATTCCACGGAATTCGTGAAGATCTTGGATGAGTACCGCACACAGGAGATCCGAATGGTGCGGCAAGAACG
>JABDII010000052.1 GCA_013003805.1 Gemmatimonadales bacterium | reverse complement strand
GAGTCGCGCTATCGGGAGATACTGGCCAAGGCGAAGCTCGAATGGCAGAGCTTTGACGCGTGATGGAATCATTGAGCGCGCCGGCGAGTTTGGTGCAGCAAGCACGGTGAGAGTTGGCTCGGCCGCTGGCAGCCGGCCACGCTGCTCCCTAAGTTGAATTACCAAGCCGACACAATCGCATAGCCCAAGCAGGAGGTTGCCATGCTCCGTCGCCTGATCTCGGGTGGCGCGGTCACGTTGCTGACGATGGCCCTGACCGTGCCGCTCCACGCCCAGGTCGATCCCGAGCTGCTCGCCGGCATGAAGGCCCGCTCCATCGGGCCCGCCGGGATGAGCGGGCGGATCGCCGACATCGAGGCCGTCGAATCGAACCCCAACATCGTCTACGTGGGCACCGCCACCGGCGGCGTCTGGAAGTCGCTGAACGGCGGGCTCACTCTCGAGCCGATCTTCGACGACCAGCCGGTCCACGCCATCGGCTCGATCGAGGTGTTCCAGGCCAGCCCGGACATCGTCTGGGTCGGCACCGGGGAGGGGAACCCGCGCAACAGCGTGTCGGGAACCGGTTGGGGCGTGTTCAAGTCGATGGACGGGGGCCGCAGCTGGGAGCACCTGGGCCTGGAGAACACCGAGCGCGTCCACCGCATCGCGCTCCACCCGATGAACCCGGAGATCGCCTACGTCGGGGCGATGGGGTCGATGTGGAAGCCGAACCCGGAGCGCGGCGTCTTCAAGACCGAGGACGGCGGGGCGACGTGGAGGAAGATCCTCTATGTCAACGAGAACACGGGCGTCGGTGACATGGAGATGGATCCGACGAATCCCAACAAGATGCTGGTGGCGATGTGGGACTATCAGCGCTGGCCCTGGTTCTTCCGCTCGGGCGGTCCGGGCTCGGGCCTGTACCTGACCGTCGACGGCGGCAACAGCTGGAAGAAGCTGACCCCGGAGGACGGTCTCCCCGAGGGCGACCTCGGCCGCATGGGGCTCGCGATCGCGCGGTCGGATCCGAGCATCGTGTACGCGCTGATCGAGGCGAAGGAGAACGCGCTCTACAAGTCGACCGACGGGGGACACAGCTGGCGGAAGATCAGCACCGACAACGATATCGGTAACCGTCCCTTCTACTACTACGACCTGCGCGTCGACCCGCGGGACCCGAATCGTATCTACAGCCTCTACTCGCGGGTCAGTCTCTCCACCGATGCAGGTGAGAGCTTCGATGTGCTGGTTCGCGGCGGCGTGCATTCCGACCATCACGCCATGTGGATCAACCCGAACGACCCGGCACACATCTACGAGGGGAACGACGGTGGGTTCTACGTCAGCCATGATCGTGGCGCCACCTGGGACTTCGCGCGCGCCCTGCCGTTGGCCCAATACTACCACGTCAACGTGGATATGGAGACGCCGTACAACGTGATCGGCGGCCTGCAGGACAACGGCTCCTGGCGTGGGCCCGCCTACACCTGGGAACGTGGCGGAATCCGTAACCACCACTGGACCCGTGTGGGTGGCGGTGATGGATTCGCGGTCGTAGCAGATCCCGACCAGCCGACCCTCGGCTACGCTATGAGCCAGCAGGGCTTCTTGCGACGCTGGAACGTCGAGACCGGCGAGTCACGGGACATCCGGCCGGCCCACCCGGACGGCATCGATCTCCGCTTCAACTGGAACGCGGCCATCGCCATCGACCCGTTCGACGGCGGCACGGTCTATTACGGCAGCCAGTTCGTTCACAAGTCCAGCGACCGCGGTTTGACCTGGGAACTCATCAGTCCCGACCTGACCACGAACAACCCGGAGTGGCAACAGCAGCTCGAGAGCGGCGGCTTGACCTATGACGTCACCGGCGCCGAGAACTTCACGTCGATCGTGACGATCGCCCCGAGCGCTGTGCAGGAAGGCGTCATCTGGGTGGGCACCGATGACGGTCGCGTTCATGTCACGCGAGACGGGGGTGGGACCTGGACGAGCGTCGAGGACAAGCTCAGAGGGGTTCCCGATAACACGTGGGTGCCGCACATCGAGCCGTCCAAGTTCGACGCGGCAACCGCCTACGTCGTCTTCGACGACCACCGCCGTGGCAACTTCGAGACCTACGTCTACAAAGCCACCGACTACGGGAACAAGTGGCAAACCCTCGCCAACGATGACATCTGGGGGTATGCCCTCGTGATCGAGCAGGATCCGGTCAAAGAAGATCTGCTGTTCCTGGGCACCGAGTTCGGCCTCTATGTGAGCGTCGACGGCGGTGACGGTTGGATGAAATGGAAGCACGGTCTGCCCACCGCGTCGACGATGGCTCTGGTCGTCCACCCGCGCGAGCACGACCTGGTGATCGGCACACACGGACGATCCGCTTTCATAATCGATGACATTCGGCCGCTGCGCTCTCTGACGCCCGCAACCTTGGCGGAACCGGTTCACCTGTTCGCGATCGCCGACGCCATCCAATACCGCAGCAACCAGGCGTCGGGCCCGGGCTCGCCCGGCCACGGCGAGTTCCGCGGCGAGAACCGGCCGTACGGAGCGCTGATCACCTTCTCGCTTAACGCCGACGACCTGCCGCACCCCAATGAAGAGATGGAGCGCGAGCGCGCGCAGGGTCGGCGCCAAGCGACTCAGGCCGTGGAGGGCGAGGAAGGTGGCCGCGAGCGCCGGCCACAGGTTAGCATCGAGGTCAGCGATGGAGCCGGTGAAGTGATCCGCACCTTCAGGCAGCCGGCGGTGCTGGGAGTGAATCGCGTCGCCTGGAACCTGGCCCTAGATGCGTTCCGGCGCCCACGGGTCGGGCAGCAGCAGCCGTCCTTCTTCCAGCCCAGCGGCCCGCAGGTCTTGCCGGGTACCTATACCGTGACGGTCAAGTACGGTGACCACGAGGCCAGTGGCGCGGTGAACGTGCTTCCCGATCCGCGTTACGACATCCCCGCAGCCGACCGCATCGCCAAGCACGAGACGCTCATGCATGTCGGCGCGCTCTCCGAGGTGCTGACC
>JABDII010000035.1 GCA_013003805.1 Gemmatimonadales bacterium | reverse complement strand
ATGGGGCACCGACATGCACGACATCCAGCAGGTCAAGGGCCGGATCCACCGGCGCCTGCTGGAGCGGCTCAACTTGTCCAACCTCGACAAGCTCGAACGCGACCAGGTGGTGGCAGCCATCCGCAAGGTGGTGCACGAGCTCCTGACCCAGGAGTCGGTTCCCCTCAACTACGAAGAGCGTGAGCTCTTGGTGGGGCAGGTGTTGGACGAAATCTTCGGCTTGGGGCCACTCGAGCCGCTGATGAAGGACCACAACGTGTCCGACATCTTGGTGAACACGTTCAAGAGTGTCTACGTTGAACGCCACGGGATCATCGAGCGCACCGACGTCCGCTTCCAGGACGATCGTCACCTGCTGCAGATCATCGACCGAATCGTCTCGGCGGTCGGCCGGCGGATCGACGACTCGTCCCCGATGGTGGATGCCCGGCTGCCTGACGGGTCGCGAGTCAACGCGATCATCAAGCCGCTGGCCCTCGATGGCCCACACCTTTCCATCCGAAAATTCAAGCGCGATGCGCTGACCGGGGAGGATCTGCTCCGCACCGAGACCCTGACGGAGCCGATGCTCGAACTCCTGGGTGGGATCGTCAAGTCCCGGCTCAATGTCCTGATTTCGGGAGGCACCGGCGCCGGGAAGACGACGCTGCTCAACATCCTGTCCGGGTTCATTCCCGTCAACGAGCGCATAGTAACCATCGAGGACTCGGCCGAGCTGCAGATGCGCCAGCCGCACGTGGTGCGACTGGAAACGCGGGCGCCGAACATTGAAGGCAGTGGTGCCGTGTCGCAGCGGCTGCTGCTCATCAATGCCCTTCGGATGCGCCCCGACCGCATCATCGTGGGAGAGGTACGGGGAGAGGAAGCGATCGACATGCTCCAGGCCATGAATACGGGGCACGACGGGTCGCTGACCACCCTCCATGCTAACAGCCCGCGCGACGCGCTGAGCCGGTTGGAGACTATGATTTCGATGGCCCGACTGGACCTCCCCGAGCGGGCAATGCGCCAGCAGACGGCAAGCGCCATTCAGGTCGTGATCCAGGTAGCCCGGTTGTCGGACGGCACCCGGAAGGTGATTCAGGTCTCCGAGATCGTGGGCATTGAAGGAGAGGTGATCACCATGCAGGACATCTTCACGTTTCATCGACTTGGGATCGGCGATGGTGGCAAAGTCATGGGCGACTTCCGTGCGACGGGCATTCGCCCCCGCTTTGCCGATCGGATGAAGGCATATGGGATCGACCTCCCGCCGGTCTTGTTCGATAACGTCCTGGGTGAGGAGCCTCCCCGGAAGGGCCGGCGACTCTAATGCCAACCGGCTCGTGGCTCTCGGCGGGGATGGTCTTCCTGGCGGTCGCGCTGGGCACGGTGGCACTCGCGCTGTTAGTGGAGTTCTTGCGCGAGCGGCTGCGAGGCCGGAGGATGTTCGGCCAGCTGCGGCGACTCGCCCAAGAGGGGCCGGATGAGGCCTCGGAGGCGCTGCTGCGCCGGCCCGGCTACCAGCAGAAGCTCTTTGATCCCGTGTTGGCGCACCTGCCTCATGCGGCGGATGTCGCCTTGTTGATGCAGCAGGGCGGCCTCACCTGGAGCCTGCAGACCTATGCGATCTTAACACTCGGCATGGCCGCGAGCCTGGGCCTTTCCGTGCTGCTCGTCAGCCGGCTGTGGTCGGCAACCCTGGTTGCCACGCTCTTTGGGGCCATCATCCCGTACTTCGTCATAAAGCGGAGGGCGGCCAAGCGCATGCGTCTGTTTGAGGCGCAGCTGCCAGGTGCCATCGACTTGATTGGTCGTGCCATTCGGGCCGGCCATCCGCTATCCGCGGGTCTCAAAATGGTGGCCGACGAAACTACTGACCCCATCGCGGGGGAGTTTCGACGGGTGTTCGAGGAGCAGCGCTTCGGACTGGTCTTCGAGGACACACTCTACTCATTGTCCGACCGCGTCCCACTCGTGGACGTGCGAATCCTGAACACGGCCATTCTCATCCAGCGAGAGGTCGGAGGGAACTTGGCTGAGGTGCTGGATAACTTGGCCCGGACGATTCGAGAACGGTTCAAGCTCCGGCGTCAGTTGCGGGTGATCACGGCCCAAGGCCGGATCAGTGGCTATGTCCTCGCGGTGCTGCCCATTGTGCTCGGGCTGGTGATCTTCTTGCTCAACCCGTCCTACATGTCGACCCTCTTCAATACAGGGATCGGGCGCCTCCTGGTGGCCGGTGCCCTCATCTTGCAGATCTTGGGGTACTTCTGGATCCGCAAGATCGTGGACATCGAGTTCTAGCCGTGATCTACCTTATCGCGATCCTCGTCGCCGCCGCCACCGTCTTCGTGGTGATGCTAGTACTGCAGTTGATCCCGAGCGACTCAGCCGTCATCCGCCGGTTGGGAGACATGCAGCGGGTCGACGGGTCGCAGGCGGTGCTCGTCCGACGTCGGCGCCAAGAACGGGCGGAGCGGCTCAAGGACATCCTGGAGGGTCTGGGCTCACGGGTCGGCGAGGAGGCAGCAACCGGACGCCGTCTCCGGTTGATGCAAGCCGGGTTCGTCAATCTCAACGCGCCCTACATCTTTCAGGGCGCCCGCGTCGTCCTCGCGTTGGGCTTCGGGTTCCTCCTGTTCTCCGCGGCGCCGATTCTCGGGGTACCGTTCGCCGGCGTCGTGCTCGTCGGTGCCTGGGGGGTGTTGATGGGGTGGGTGCTCCCGGGATTCTACGTCGGTCGACGGATTGCCCGTCGCCAGTACCAGATGCAGCGAAGCCTCCCGGACGCCTTGGATCTGCTGGTGGTGTGTGTCGAGGCCGGACTGGCCCTGAACCAGGCCATTCTCCGGGTATCGGAGGAGATCGCCAATATCGGTCCCGTCCTGGGTGAACAACTCGCCATGGTGAACCTCGAGATTCGGGCCGGGACGGGTCGCGAGGAGGCCCTGCAGAATCTCGCCATGCGAACCGGTGTGGACGACATCCAGTCCTTCGTCAGCATGTTGATCCAAACCGACCGCTTCGGTACGTCGATCGCCGACGCCCTCCGGATCCACTCCGAGGACCTCCGGACCAAGCGGCGACAAGAGGCAGAGGAGCAATCCGCCAAGACGGCGATCAAGATGCTCTTCCCGCTGGTGTTCTGCATCTTCCCCGCCATGTTCGTGGTCATCCTTGGCGCGGCCATCATTCAGATCGTCCAAGCGCTTTCGAGATTTGGATAATGCAGTGCGTCCGGGTCCGTAACGACGCAAACGGGATGGAACTCGGCCAGCGAGTGGGCATCGCCGACCGCTGGTGGTCACGCCTGCGTGGACTGCTCGGCCGGCCGCCACTCGAGGAGGGCGAAGGGCTCCTTCTGGTCCCGTGCCGGTCGGTCCACATGCTCGGGATGAGCTTCGCGCTCGATGTCGCCTTCTTGGATTCGCGTGGTCGGGTGATTGCCCTGTACCACGAATTGCAGCCCGGGAGTCGGACCCGGTGGCATAGGCCCGCCCGCTACGCTCTCGAGTTGGCTGCCGGAACCCTGGCGGCAACGCATACGGGGGTGGGAGACACCCTCGAGTGGGGCCCACTCGAGGTGCCCGCGGGTGCCACGCCCTCGACCATCGCGGAGGAGGTCACCGCATGACTCCGGCTGATGCCGCCGCCGACGTAACCCACGCCGCACCACCTGCTGCTGCTTCGGCCCCACCGATACCCCAAACGCTCGAAGACACGGGTCTCTCGGAGGAGTTCCTCACGGAGCTCATTCTGAAGACGCTCTACGTTCAGGGTGCCCGCACCGGTCAACAGCTGACCGACGCCATCTGCCTCCCATTCCCGCTGGCCGACGATCTCTTGCTGACCATGCAGCAGCGGATGATGGTAGAAGTGCAGGGTACGAAAGGACATGGCCGGGCCGGATACGTGTTCGATCTCGGGGGTGACGGCCGCGAGCGGGCGCGGGAGGCTATGGCATCCAATCAGTATGTCGGCCCCACCCCGGTTCCGCTCGCGCAGTATCGCCGGTGGGTCGACATCCAGTCCATTCGGCACGCCCGGGTCAACAAAGATGCCCTCCACCAGGCGTTCAGCTGGCTCGTGCTCGATCCTGAGATGGTCGACATGGTGGGTCCCGCCGTCAACTCAGCCAAGTCGCTCTTTCTCTTCGGGGAATCGGGCAACGGGAAGACAGCGATTGCCGAGACCATCGCCCGGATGCTCGGCGGGGAGATCTTCGTCCCGCACGCCGTGGAAATCGACGGGCAAGTGATGCTGGTGCTCGACCCGATCTACCATCGTGCAGCCAGTCCGACCGACCACATGGAGGGCGAGCCCGAGATAGAGATGCTCTGGCGCAGTGACGCCGTCGAGTTCGATACTCGATTCGTCAAGGTCCGCCGCCCTGTAGTGCTCACCGGTGGCGAGCTGACTTTGGAACAGCTCGACCTCCAGTATGACGAGCATACCAAGTTCTACCAGGCACCGTTCCAGACGAAGGCAACCGGCGGTGTCCTGATCGTGGACGATTTCGGACGGCAGCGAGTACCGCCACGAGATCTCTTGAATCGCTGGATCGTCCCGTTGGAAAAGAACGTGGATTTTCTGACGCTTCACACCGGCGGCAAGTTCCCTGTTCCTTTCGATTGCCTCCTGATCTTTGCCACCAACCTCGATCCGCAGTCCCTGGTCGAAGAGGCATTCCTTAGGCGGATCCACTACAAGATCGAGGTCGAGAGCCCGACACCGCGCCAGTACCAGCTCATCTTCCGGCGCTGTTGCGAAGCGAAGGGCATTTCGTTCAAGCCCGAAGCGATCGAGTACATCTACCACGAGTACTATGGAAAGCTCTCGATCGAGCCCCGTGGGTGCCACCCGCGCGATCTGGTGGATCACCTGAGCGACATCGCCAGATACCTCGAAGTCGAAGCCACGCTCTCCACGGAGTTGGTGGATTACGCGAGTCGATCGTACTTCCTTGCCGACTTCCCGACGGCCAGCGCCTGATTCATCGGTTGGGTGGGAGGTGCGACGCTCAACCGAGGAGGCACCATGACCACTCCTCATGACTCGGCGTCTCCTTCCAAGGAGACGGAGTCTCTCATCCGAAGCTTGATGCGCCGCGTCGATGCCGCTGAACGGGAGAACCGGCGGATCAAGCGGCTGAGTGTTGCCAGCCTCATTGCGGTCGGTTTGCTACTCGGGCTAGCGGCCGCGTTGGTGTATATCAGTGCGCAGCACGGTATGCCGGGCCTGGTCAGCAATGTGGTGGAGTCGCACCAGTACCTGCTACGCGACGCCGAGGGGCGCGTGCGCGGTGTGTGGGGCACGGCCGACGACGGCACGGTCCGCCTGGTGCTTCGGGACGAGAACGGCCACTCGTTGTTGCGGATGAACCTGCTCGCTGACGGGTCCTCGGCGGTCACCTTCGCGGATACGACCGAACGGTCGCGTATCGTGCTGGGCCTGCTCGAAGATGAGACGTCGACCTTGGTCTTAGCCGACGGTGCCGGTAGAGCGCGTGCAGTCCTCGGCCTGAGCGCCGATGGTTCTTCGACGCTCGTGTTCGCCGACACACTCGGCGTGAGTCGTTCTGGGCTGGGCATCGATGCCGAGGGCGGCGCGACCGCCACCTTTCCAACCGCGCCAGTTGTTCTCCTCGAGGAGGACGCCGATTCGGCCGCCGAATCACAGTAACTGAGACCCCAGCCACGTCGGTTTCCAAGCCCCCCGCCCGAGTAGCCACGCGCGGGGGGCTCGTCGTAGATTCATTGCTCCATGGATACCCGGTACGATGTGATCGTGATTGGCGGTGGGCATGCTGGGAGCGAGGCGGCGACGCTCGCTGCCCGCGCCGGCGCCCGCACCCTCCTCCTCACGCAAAACCTCGAGACCATCGGCCAGATGTCGTGCAACCCGGCGATTGGCGGGATCGCCAAAGGCACGGTTGCGCGGGAAGTCGATGCGCTCGGTGGCATCATGGGGCGGGCAACCGATGCGGCCCGGGTGCAATTCCGCATGCTCAACCGCTCAAAGGGCCCCGCGGTGTGGTCGCCGCGGGCGCAGTGCGATCGGGGGCTCTATCGCCGGGCGGTTCGGAGCCAACTCGAGCGCCAGCCGAAGCTCGATGTTGCCCAAGGCACGGTATCTGGGCTCAGGACGAGCGCGGATCACGTCAGCGGCGTGGTCACGTTGGACGGCAGGCGGTTCGAGGCACCTACCGTGATCGTGACGGCGGGTACTTTTCTTCGCGGCCGGATCCACCTCGGGCTGCATGCTCAGATTCCGGCCGGCCGGGCCGGCGAGGGACCTACAGTAGAACTCGTACAAGTACTTGAGGAACAAGGACTTAGAGTAGAACGCTTCAAGACCGGCACCCCCCCTCGCATCGATGGCCGTAGCGTTGATTTCGATCGAGTGGAGCGTCAGGACGGCGAGTCGAGACCATTCTGGTTTTCGTTCTACGCTCGAGGCGAGCATCCCCGGCAGTTGCCGTGTCACATCACGTGGGCGGGGTCGGAGGTCAAGGAGATCATTTCGCACCACATCTCGGAGTCGGCGCTCTACGGTGGCGCGATCAGTGGGCGTGGGCCGCGCTACTGCCCATCCATCGAGGACAAGGTCGTGAAGTTTCCCCAGGCCGAGCGGCACCAGGTTTTCCTGGAGCCGGAGGGGTTGGATACGACCGAGATGTATGTCAACGGGCTTTCGACGTCGCTCCCACCCTACGTGCAGCTTGCCTTCCTGCGCGCCGTTCCGGGGCTCGAGCAGGTGAAAATGACCCGGCCGGGCTACGCCATAGAATACGATTACTTCCCGCCAACCCAGCTCGCCCCCACCCTCGAGGTAAAGGAGCTACCAGGGCTCTTCTTGGCAGGCCAGGTCAACGGGACGACGGGGTACGAAGAGGCCGCGGGCCAAGGGGTCCTCGCCGGGATCAATGCGGCGCATCGAGCGCTCGGGCGAGGTGAGATCATTCTTCGTCGAGATGAGGCCATGGCAGGGGTCCTGGTGGATGACCTGGTACAGCGAGGTGTGGACGAGCCGTACCGGCTTTTCACCAGCCGGGCAGAGTACCGACTACTCTTGAGGCAGGACAACGCGCTCCGCCGGCTCGGTGGCCTGGCCCAGCGGCTCGGTCTCCTGACGGAGTCAGAGCAGCGGACGATGGACGCCCGCCTGGAACTCGAGGATCGGGTCGAAGCGGCGGCACGGGCAACCACTCTCCCGCCCGACTCGGCCAACCCTATCCTGGGCTCAGCAAACTCTTCGCCGGTGAGAGAACCGACCAAGCTGGCGGACCTGGCCAAACGTCCGGGGATCTCATTGCTGGCTCTGATGGACGCTGCCGGGTTCGACTTCGCCCCTGAGGAAGTCGAGTGGGCGGAGATCGAGCTCCGGTATGCGGGGTATCTTGCCCGGGAACGCGACGCAGCGGAGCGGCTCGCCAAGATGGACCACTTCGAGCTACCCGCAGGAATGGACTATCGACCACTGTCGAGCCTTTCATTTGAGGCGCGAGAAAAACTCGAGACAGTCCGACCCCGAACCCTGGGTCAGGCCAGCCGCATTCCTGGAATCTCGCCGAGTGATCTGCAGAGCCTAATCGTGGAGGTGTTGCGCTGGCGAAACCAGGCCGGAGCCCCGACCGCCTGACACCGGACCACCCGACTCGACCGTTTCACGTGAAACACCCTCCACCTGGGTGACGGTCGCGCCGACGGTGCTTCATTGCCTCTGGTGGGCGTGAACGTATATTCAGATTCTCACGATACCCAACGCGCATTCATTTGTATGTTATCCCATAACTGCTTATAACGCAATAGTTTACGATCAATCATGAGCCGAATCATTGCAGTTGCCAACCAAAAAGGGGGCGTGGGGAAGACCACGACAGCGGTCAACCTCGCCGCCTCCCTGGCCGCGGCCGAACACCGGACCCTCCTGATTGATGCGGACCCCCAGGCCAACGCAACAAGCGGGGTGGGAATCCCCCGAGAACGGATTCGGAGCTCGATCTACGATGTGCTGATCGATGGCCGCTCCATCACCGACGCGATCCTGAACCACCCTACCCTGCCTGCACTCGACGTGGTGCCTGCTACCCAGGATCTGGTCGGGGCGGAGGTGGAGCTGGTGGAGCGGCCCGACCGTGAGACCACACTCCGACGCGCGCTGTCCGGCGCGACCGCCGAGTACGAGTTTGTGTTGCTCGACTGCCCCCCGTCGCTCGGGCTCATCACGCTGAACGTTCTCGCTGCGGCGGACTCCGTGCTCATCCCGATTCAGTGCGAGTACTACGCCCTCGAGGGCATGTCGCAGCTGCTCAATACCATTCGGGTGGTGCAACAAAACTTCAATCTGCTTCTGGCGATCGACGGCGTCGTGCTCACCATGTACGACTCGCGACTCAACCTCTCGCGCCAGGTGGCGCAAGATGCCAACGAGTACTTCGGTTCGAATGTCTTCCGCACCGTGATTCCCAGAAACGTGCGGCTCGCCGAGGCGCCGAGCTTTGGCAAGCCAATTCTGCTCTATGACGTTCGATCGCTCGGCGCGAAGCGGTATATCGCCCTCGCGCAAGAGTTACTGCGGCGCCGTCCCTCGCTGCCGCCGGTAGAGAACCCGACTCCGATCTCGGAGATGACACGATGACTGAGTCACGGCGGCTGGGGCGTGGCCTCGAAGCGCTGTTGGGCCCCATCACCAAAGAGGAGGCGGAGCGCGAAGGGAGTCTCCGTGAAATCCCTACCGCGGCGATTCACCCAAACCCCTATCAACCACGCCGAGAAATCGACGATGGCGCCCTGCAAGAATTGACCGACTCGATCAAGGCCTCCGGTCTCCTGCAGCCGGTGGTGGTACGGCCGGCCGGCGAGGGCTATCAGCTTATCGCGGGAGAACGCCGGTGGTTGGCCACCCAACGGCTCGGTTGGAAGACGCTTCCAGCAGTCGTGCGCGCGGTGGACGACCGGACTCTCTTGACCCTGGCGCTGATTGAGAACCTCCAGCGCGACAATCTGTCGCCCATCGACGAAGCCCGAGGCTACCAGCGGCTCGCCGATGAATTCGAGCTACCGATGGCTGAAGTCGCCCGGCTGACGGGCCGCGATCGTTCGACGATCTCTAATGCCGTTCGTCTCCTGAAGCTGCCGGCAGAGGTCCAGGACATGGTCGGGAAAGGGACGCTATCCGCCGGGCATGCCCGGACACTGCTCGCGCTCACCCACTCCTCGGCGATGGTGCGTCTTGCGCGAGAGGCGATCACGCGCGGGTGGTCGGTGCGGGAAATAGAGCACCATGTCAGAGGCACCAAGGGGCGGCGCAAGGCCAAGGCGGTTAAACCTCAGGCCGCGTCCGCCGAAGCGCGCCGCATTGAGGACGCCCTCAGGCAACGACTCCAAACCGATGTGCGACTCACCGCTCGGCGACGCGGCAGGGGGTCCCTCACGATCAGCTATTATTCCAACGACGACCTGGCGCGGATCCTCGCAGTCGTCCTCGGGGAACCGTTTGAGGGATGACACAGTCGAAACGCGGCGTTACGGTTGTGGTGCATCGGGATGGCGCCTTGACATCGCGAAGTCTGCGATTCTCTCAACGATTCCTGGTAGGGGCGGCCGTCGCGGCCACCGTGTTCTTGCTCGGACTCGCGGCAATGTTCTTCTTTTACGGCCCCATTGTGCGGGCAGCCACGAGTGTCCCCGGCCTCAAACGGGACATCGCCCGCCTGGAGGAAGACAACGCGCAAGTGCATGCGCTCGCCAGTGCGCTCGACGACGCCGAGGCTCGCTACAACCAACTGCGTGAAATGATCGGTGCGAATATCATCCGAGAGCCAGCCGGGTTCGCTTCCACTACGCCGGTGGCGCGCCCGATCCAAGCCCGACCCCCCGGCGTCGCACCCCTGTTCGAGGCGGGTGCGTCGAGCCCCAGTCACTGGCCGCTCGATGAGCCCGGCTACGTGACGCGGGGCCAGGTCGGGGCGGACACCCGCGACGAAGCACATCCTGGGATCGATGTCGCAGTGCCGATCGGGAGCCCGGTTCGAGCGACGGGAGGAGGAACGGTGCTCGAAGC
This sequence comes from Gemmatimonadales bacterium, assembly GCA_013003805.1. Classification (GTDB taxonomy): domain Bacteria; phylum Gemmatimonadota; class Gemmatimonadetes; order Gemmatimonadales; family GWC2-71-9; genus JABDII01. The sequence goes on along the minus strand of JABDII010000035.1, from coordinate 3,790 downwards.
CGGCTCGGACCCCGAAACCTACGGATTGTTCGTACTGCTCGAGCACCCCAACGGATACCAATCGATGTACGGACACCTCTCCCGGCTGACTGTTGTGGCAGGTGGATTCGTCTCGGCAGGCGAGGTGATAGGACTGTCGGGAAACAGCGGCCGCTCGAGCGCGCCGCATCTGCATTTTGAGATCCGACGTGACGGCCGCTCGCTCGACCCGATGACCTTGGTGCAGGAGGAGGTTCGCTGATGGCAGTGTTTAAGGAACCGGTGCGCGAAGGAGCCGAGGGCTCGCGACGCGGGAGCGGGCCAGCCTCGTTGTCGATCATCGCCAACGACCTTACGGTGGTTGGCGATCTGGAAACCTCCGGAGTGGTCAAGGTTGAAGGCCGAGTGCAAGGCGCCGTCAGGGCAGCCACCCAGGTGCTGGTCTCCAAAGACGCACTGATCGAGGGAGATATCCAGACCAAAGAGGCCATCATCGGCGGGGAAGTAAGCGGTGCCATTCGGGCGGAAGACCGGGTGGAGATTCAGGCTACCGCCTTGATCAACGGTGACATCTCGGCTCGCCGGATCGTGATGTTGGAAGGTGGCCGCGTGAACGGAGAGATCAAGATGGATCCAGCCCAGGTCGCGCAACCTGCATCCGGTGAATTGAGCGCAGCAACGTGACGAGGTGGGCCTCCCTCATGTCGGAATTGTAGTGTCGCGTTCTTGTCGCCATACGGCCGCGTCACTGTTCTTGATCCTCGCTGCCTGTGGTGGCGAGGATCGAACTTCCGCATTCCGGGTCGGGCTCATCACGCCCGGTTCCATTGCCGATGCGGCATGGAATTCCGGAGCCTACCAAGGGCTGGGCCAAATCCGTGACAGCTTGGGTGTGGCGGTGAGCCACGTCGAGGCCAAAACGCCCGGCGCGCAAGAAGAGGCACTCCGAACCTACGCTGCACAAGGGTACGACCTGGTCTTCGGTCACGGCTTCGAGTTCCAAGACATGGCCGAACGGGTCTCGCCCGACTACCCAGGGACCGTGTTCATCATTACGTCCGGTGTGCGCGCCTCGGGTATGGTAGCCCCGATGATCTTCCGGCTCGAAGAAGCGAGCTACCTCGCCGGGATGACCGCGGGCGGAATGACCCGGAGCGGCACCATCGGTTTCGTTGGGGGGATCGAGCTTCCCCCAATCAAGGCCGCGTACGAGGGCTGGGTGGCGGGTGCCAGGGCCGTCAACCCCGCGGCCGAACCCCGGCTCATCTATATCAATACCTTCGAGGACGCCGCCGCGGGACGTGAGGCAGCACTCGCGCTCATCCGGCTCGGTGCGGACATGATTCACCACAACGCCGATGCTGCGGGACTCGGAGTGTTTCAGGCCGTCAAGGAAAGCCCCAACGTGGATGCATTCGGGGCCAATGCCGATCAATCGGATCTTGCTCCCGAGCGGGTCCTGGGCTCGGCCGTCATCGACCTCCCGCGTGCGTTCTTGAGCGTGGCGCGTGAGGTAAAGGCCGGGACCTTCGAGCCGCGGGTGCAAAGCTTCGGACTGGCCAGCGGAGTCATCCAGTATGTCCTCAACCCGATGACCGGTGAGCGGGTTCCGGCGGCGCTCAAGGCACGGGTGAATGCAGCGGCGGACTCCATCGCCCAGGGACTCCTCGACCCAGTGCCTGGTACGGCAGCCGGGGCAGTCCCATGAGTGGCCCCGTGGCATTGAACGACCTGACCGATTACCTGGATCGGTATCTCAGAATCGAGGAGATCCCGGATGAGGCCAATGCGCTCAATGGTCTCCAAGTCGGGAACTCCGGCACGGTCGATCGGATCGTCGCTGCGGTCGATACATCTCAGGCCACCATCGACGGTGTCGTCGAGCAATCACCCGCGGGGTCGCCCCTGCTGCTAGTTCATCATGGGTTGTTCTGGGACGGCCACATTCCCCTTACGGGCCGGCGCCTCACACGCGTGCAACGCCTTCTGGCAGGCGACGTGGCACTCTACGCCGCCCACATGCCCCTCGACGTGCATCCCGAGGTGGGAAACAACGTCGAGCTGGCGCGTCTCGTGGGTCTCAAAGTGAACGGATGGTTCGGAGACCTTCACGGTATTCCAATCGGTGTCCAGGGCAGCCTCCTGATGTCACGCGATGCTCTCGTCGAGCGGCTCAACGACCAACTCGACACGCAAGCCATGTTACTTCCGGGTGGCCCGTCCGAAGTCAGCCGCGTCGGAATCATCTCGGGTGGCGCCGGATCCATGATCGCGGCTGCGCGCGATGCCGACCTCGACACCTACATCACGGGCGAAGGCCCTCACTACACCTATTTCGACGCCATGGAATGGGGCCTAAACGTGATCTATGCTGGTCATTACGCCACCGAGCAGTTCGGGGTCCAAGCGCTGGCCCAAAGACTCGGCGCCGAGTTCGACCTACCCTGGAGTTTCCATCACCATCCGACGGGACTCTGACGCAATCGCTGGGTGTCCGTGACACCGGCTCTCCAGCTTCGCGGAGTTCACAAACGCTTTGGTGGCGTCCGCGCCGTCCACGGTGTCGACTTTACCCTCGCGCATGGTGAACTCCATGCGGTGCTCGGGGAGAACGGGGCTGGCAAGTCCACCCTCATGCACGTCGCCTTTGGTCTGGTCCGAGCTGACCGTGGAGATATCGTGGTCGACGGCACCGTGCGAGCCATTCGATCACCCCGCGAGGCTCGACGGCTCGGCATTGGGATGGTCCATCAGCACTTCACGTCCGTCCCCGCTTTTAGCGTTGCGGAAAACATCGCTCTGGCCGCTGGGTGGCGTCTCAAATCAGAGCGCTTGCACGAGAAGGTCCGTGCGTTGTGTCAGGACGTCGGCTTGCCGCTCGATCCGGCTGCCCGGGCTTGGACACTCCCTGTCGCGCTCAAGCAGCGGCTCGAGATCGTCAAGGCGCTTGCAGCCGACGTTCGAATCTTGCTGTTGGACGAGCCGACTGCGGTGCTTGCGCCGGCGGAGGCGGACGAACTCCTTGGTGTGATCCGGCGGTTTACCCAGCGTGGCGGGTCAGCGGTTTTGATCACGCACAAACTGCGCGAGGCTCTAAGCGCAGCCGATACGGTGACTGTGCTTCGCCGGGGAATGGTCACCTTCTCGGGCTCAACTTCCCAGCTCGACGCGACGGCGCTGGCGCGTTACATGATTGGTGGGAAACTCCCCGGCACTCGGCCTGGGTCCGAGCGCGCGCTCGGCGCGATTTACGTCCGGGCGGAGGCGCTGGACATCGCCCGAGACGGGCGCGAGGGGACCGCCGTCCACCATGCGGCCTTTGCCGTGCGGGCGGGTGAGATCGTCGGCGTCGCTGCCGTCGAAGGCAATGGCCAGCGAGAGCTCGTACGTGCGGTCGCTGGGCTGCTTCCTCCGCTGCGTGGTCGATTGGAGGTGGCGAGTCCGCGTGCATTCGTGCCCGAGGACCGGACAACCGAGGGTCTTATTCCCGACTTCTCCCTAACCGAAAACCTGGTCCTCGGCCTCGATCATGGCGTTCCCTGGGTGAGGGGCCGACGGCTCGGCCGCATTAACTGGGCGAGAGCCCGGCGACGAATCGGGGAGATCATCCGAGAGTTCGCCGTTGACGCCTCGGGCCCGGCGGCCGCAGCAGCGAGCTTGAGTGGTGGGAACCAGCAGAAGCTCGTGGTGGCGCGAGCACTCGAGCGACAGCCGGTCGTCCTGGTGGCGGAGAATCCAACCCGTGGCCTCGATATTCGGGCGACGGTCGAAGTCCTCGCCAGGCTCCGCGCCGCGGCCGAGGGTGGGGCCG
>JABDII010000007.1 GCA_013003805.1 Gemmatimonadales bacterium | reverse complement strand
AGCGGCCTCAATGGCCGCATTGAGGGAAATCAAGTTGGTCACTTCCGCGATCTCACGAATTGATCCGATGAACTCGTTGATGCGGCGCGTGACCGCGCCGAGCTCGGCCACTTGCTGCGTGCTCTCACTCACGAAGCGATTCAACTGCACCAAGCGTTCGATGGCGTCGCGGATCGACTCTCGATTCCGCGTCGCGACTTCCGCGGCGGTCCGACTCGCCTCCGAGGCCCTGGCCCCTTCGGCCGCGACGTGGGCCGATGCTTCGGACAGGCGCTCAGTGGAGGCGAGGCCGGCGGCCACAAAGGCCTCTTCTTCGGCGATCCCCGAGCGAATGGTTGCGGCGGCTCCCGCCAGCGCGCTGGCCGATGCCCGGAGGGACTCCGTGATCCTGGCCAAGGCCCTGATCTGGGTGCCGATCTGACGCACCGTGGAGACCAGTGGCCGGCGAAGCTCGGCGATATGCATGGCCGTGGCGACTTGATTCGCCAACGTGTTCATCGCGGCGAGGTCACGCCTCCGATAGGCATGGCGCTTATGATGCTCGAGCTCGAGCGTTCCGATGACTTGCTCCCCGAATCGCAAGGGCAGGAACACCATGCAATGCGCGTCGGGATTGACATGATGAATGCGAGGATCCCTTCGGGCATCATTGATGACGATCGTCCGACTCTCGCGCACAGCCTGCCGGCGGAGTTCTTCGACCTCCGGTGGGGGGTCGGGCCGGGCGTCTGGGCCGACATCGCCCCGATAGACAAGGACGGGCTGGGTGTCCTGAAGCCGGTAGATCCGTAGGTCTCGCCAGTCGAGGAGACGATTCGCCAGGCGCTCGATTTGACCGAACGAATCGTGCAGCGTCACGTGACTGGCGACCGCCGTTTCCATGAGATGGACCTTGTTGAGATCCTCGGCGGCTATCGCCTCCTCCACGATGCGCTTGGTCAACACCCCAACCACGCTCAACACCAACAGAACCGACGCCCAGCCCATCGAATCGAGCAGCTGGTACGCGCCCACCACCGTGCCGGTCGCCAGGACGGTCAACACGTAGGCCACGATCTCGTAGCGGAGGATGAGCAGCCGTTCCTCGCTTTCCAACTTGTCTCGGATGAGCAGCGTGAAGTAGAAGAGCGCCTTGGAGATGAAAAAGTACATTCCGGCCAGCGCGAAGGCCGCCGGTAGGAAATCGAGCGTTAGACCCGGAGTCCCGCTCAACCGCCACACGACGGCGAACACGCCGTATGCGGCCGCGAAGGCGATGACTTCTCGTCCGGCATTGATGAGTGCCGCGGCGACGGGTTTGCGGAGCACGAAGCCATCGGAACCGAACACGCCAACGGCCAGGGCAACGATGACCGGGCTGGCTCCCAGGATCAGGCTTCCCGACAGGGTCGCGATGGCAATCTGGGTGAGGTACGAGTACTTGCTGAGCCGCACGGGACCCGCTCGCAATGCGGCGATCGCCACCGCCGTGAGCAGCGTACCGAGCCAATTCGACCGCCAGCCGGAGTCGAGGACGAGTGTGGCCAAGAATACAATCGACCCGGAGACCATGAGGAACCGGGCGTAAGCCCGCAGAATCGAGGGCAGCGGGATTCCCGATCGGGATGCCACGATTTGCCCCGGGATTCGGGTCCCAGAGCTGGGATCAGACGAAGTAGTCGCCAACAGTGATGCCGTACCGGTCCGGGTTGGTGACCTTGACGATGGATCGGCGGTAGGCGCCGTCAGGTTGACGTTCGGAGAGATCGACCGGAAGGCCGGGTGGTGGGAGCGCCGCGCCCTCTTCGCTAATCACCACGCGGGCGATCGGGCGGTTGAGGTATCGCGCATCCTCGTGCGGTTGAGCAACGATGGCGACCTCGAACGTATCGAGGATGACACAAGTGCCCACGGGATAGATGCCCAACAAGTTGATGAGCGCCTTGACCAGCACTTTCTCATAGCCGCGCCGCGGGTTGTCCCACATCTCTCGGAGTACCTGGTCGGGCTCGATGGGCACGGTCTGATAGGCCCGGCGGGTCGTGGCCGCGTCGAATCCGTCGGCGACCGCGACCAGCTTGGAGTAGATCCCCGCTTCGCGGGGACGAAGGCTCTTGGGATAACCGCTCAGGTCCTTCTTCATGTGGTGTTCGTGCGCGACGAGAATGGACCGATAGGGGGTTTCCTCGTAGGCGCGCAATTCGAACAGGGTGAGCGTGCCCATCCAGGGGTGCCCCTGCATGAGTTGCCACTCCTCTTCGTCCAGACCCCCGGTTTTGTTGAGGACCTCCAAGGGGATCCTGGCCTTCCCGATATCGTGCATCAGGGCGGCCAGCCCGAGGTCGTAGAGCTGATGCTTGGTGAGCCCCAGCTTGCGGCCGAGGGCGATCGAGAAGATGCAAACGTTGACGCAATGGGTGAAGGTGTACTCATCGTAGTCTCGGAGCGTGGTGAGACCCATGAGTGACGTCTCGTTGTTGAGCACCTGGTCCACCATCAACTGGACGGCGCGCTTGACCTTCTTGAGACTGGCAGCCCGGCCCATGCGGACGCTGTTGACGACATCCTTGGTCACCGCGACGCCATGGGAGTAGGTGCGTTTGGCAATCTCGCGGGCGAGCTGCAATTCGTCGAGCTCGTGACTCTCGCTCCGAGGCTCCACGTCAATGGACTTGACCCCGCCACTGGCAGCCCGCTCCAGCAACTCGGGCAGGAGCTCGGTCGAGTCTTCCCGCGACGAGAGACTGAGCAAGAGACTCAGGAAGATCTGCCATTCGCGCCGCTCGATGCCCGGGCGGACCCAGAGGGTCCCGATATCTAGGCTCCGCAGGAGCGACAAGATCTGGCTGAACGAGGCATAGTTGTCGAGTTCCAACCGCAGCCGGGTGCCATTAATGAAGAGAAAGTCCCCGGCTATTCGGATCTCGATCTCCTCCTCGCGGGCTAGCACCCCGTTGGTGGCCTCGAGCAGGTCGTTCAGCGCCTTTTGAACCGTGGCATTCTCAAGCGGATAGAGTTTGAGGCTCCGCAGTGCCGAGTAGAGGGAGAACAGGAGTCCGCGTCCCGCCTGACGCAGGAATCCCTCATTGCCAACGCCTATGCCTTCCGGGCGCATCTCAGGTCCCGGTGGACGTCCCGGCGCGCGAGAGGAACTCACGACTTGGCGACCCTCAGGGCTGCCGCCACGGCGTTCTTGACCTGTCGGTCACGGTCAGCGCTCACTCGCTGCAGAATCTCGCGTGCTTCCGGGCTGCCGACTTTCCCAAGACCCAGGGCGGCACACATGCGCACTTCGGAGCTTCGCTTCCGCCGGAATATCCCCCGCGCCCGGAGCATGGTGCCCAGCGGTTTCACTGCGGCCGCGCCGGCGATGGCGCCGTACGCTTCGAAGAAGGCGCGTTTCTCGTTGAAGTCCATGGACTTGTGACGGCGCCGGAAAACGACCTGCTCGATCCGGGGCAAGGCGCCCTTGAAACCCCGCTCTCCCACCAGCCGGACTGCGGCCATGCGGACGGTTCGGTCTGGATCTCCCAGCGCCGGCTCTAGCTTCCCCATGGCCGAGGGGGACCCTACGGCCCCCAACGCCTCCACTGCCGCAAAGCGAATGTCCCCCTCTTCGTGATTCAGCGCGGCGGCCAAGCCGGGGATGGCCGGCTCGAGCTTGAGACGGCCCGACAGAGCGATCGCGGACGGGAGACCCTCGTTGTTCGATTCCTGCAACAGCCGGACGACCTCGCCAGGATGGCGCTCGGCGATCTGACCGGCCACGTCCGACACCAACCGCCGGAGCGGCCCCGAATTGAACTTCGGGAGCCAAACGAAGAGTGTCTCGAGTGCGCGAGGCTGGAGTTCCTGGAGGATTTCCTCGACGTCTTGTTCACGCGGCGGTGTGGCAGCTTCATCCAGCGACTGCAGCAGCTGGGAGACGACACTCGGCTGACTCAGCTGAGCATCGAATACGGCCAGCCGCTCCCGAAACCCGTCCCCGGCACGCTCCGCGAGCGCTCGCGTCTCGCGCAGGACAGCGGCGCACGCCTTAAATTCACCGGCATTCAGCATGTTGGGGAAGAGGGTGTCGAGGATGCCCACAATCTCCTCGCGCACCGCTCTGTCGTCCTGCTGTTCGAACACGTCGAACAGAGCGTTGAACGCGCTCGTCCGCATGTCGCGGTTGTATTCCCGGTCGACTTCTTGGCGCACGAAGTCGATCTCGCTCTCGTCCAGGAAGTACGGCGTCGAATCGAACTCTTCCAGGTCTACCACGCCGGGCCGCGGGGCCGCCGGTTCCGTCTCCTGCACATCCTGGCGGACCTCTTCCTGAAGAGCCTCAGGCGGTGAGGATGGCGTGCCATCACCCGTAGGTTCCAGGCTTTCGAGCCCCTCCAACAAATCGGTGAATCGATAGGTCAGGAACTGGTAGTCTTGCTCCCACAGTACGGTGCGGAGATCGTCCGCCGCGTCCGCGGGCAGGAGCTTGACTTGATTCACCGTCTGGAGGAACTGGACGATTTCACCGTCCTGCACGCCGTCCTTCAAGGTGAGGACCCGCATCCCGTCCTTGTACAGTTGCCAGGCGATGCTCTCACTCTTGCTGATCTCCTGATAAACCGTCATCCCTTCCCACACGAAATCCGTCTCGGCCACCTGGAGCACCAGCTCGTCGGTCGCGGCCCAAATCGGGCGGAACGCGGCGTGCACACTGTCCACTGCCTTGTGATAGATCGGGTTGTTGGGGAGGTACATCTGGAACGCACGCTGTCCCCGGACGAGCGTGCGAATGAGCTCCTGCACCTGGGTATCGGGCAAGACCATGCCCGAGTCGGCTCCGATCGTCAACGCGTCTTCATTCACGGAGATGCGACCTGAAAGTTCCTTTGGGTCGGGGCGGATCACGAATCGGTGGCTGACCACCGGCCTCAGGATAGTAACTCACAAAGTTATGCAGGGTGGCCTCCTACGGCCACTCCGAACCTCCACCCCCGGCGAGGAGACGTCTTGCCCTTCGGGGCTCCTTCGGGTAAGTTTCTTTCGGGATATTTTCGGTGTCGCCCGAGGCTTCCTTGGAGGAACCATGTCGCTCACCCGTCGCCAACGGGAGATCTTCTCCTACATCCAGAACTACATTCTGGACCGCGGCTACGCCCCGAGTTTCGAGGAGATTGCCGAGCACTTCGGCTTTCAATCTCTCGCCACCGTTCACGAACATCTCTCGAACCTGGAGCGTAAGGGCTACATCACCCGTCAGTATAATGAAAGTCGATCAATCGAGGTCCTGCCGCCTCGAGGTACGGCTCCCGCGACCGAGGTCCCGCTGCTCGGCCGGGTCGCCGCGGGCACACCTATCGAATCGTTGATGCACGACGAGACCATCGCGGTACCGGACGAGATGCTTCCTCGCCGTGGTCCAAACTACGCCCTGCAGGTGCGCGGGAACTCCATGATCGATGAGCATATTCTCGACGGCGACTATGTCGTCGTGCATGGCAAGCAGACCGCCGAGAACGGAGAAATGGTCATAGCACTGGTCAACGGCACGGAGGCAACCGTCAAGAAGTTCTATCGCGAGCCGGGTGGTTGGATTCGACTCGACCCGGCCAATCCCACCATCGCCCCCATGCGATACCAAGAGCGCGATGTCTTGATCCAGGGACAGGTGGTCGGCGTCATCCGCAAGTACTGAGGGGCTCCGCGCTCCCGGCCTCGGAAGACCCGCGAGAGCGGGTCTTTTTTCAATGATGACAAGAGGTTGCGCAACTTGCTCACGGGAGGAGATCGGCACTAAGTTTCCGCCCGATGAGCCGGACTTTCCTCGCTGTGGCGCACTATGCCGGCGGCGCGTTCGCCGGATGGCAGCGGCAGCCGGAGCAGCGGACGGTCCAGGCTGAGTTCGAACGCGTACTCGAGGAGCTGTGCGGCAGCCGCATCGTCGCTCACGCGGCCGGTCGGACAGACGCGGGCGTGCATGCTGTCGGCATGGGCGTAAGCTTCACCGCGCCGGCGAAGTGGACCGCCGAATCGTTGCATCGAGCGCTCAACGCCCTGGTGGCACCCGATTGCTGGGTCGCCTCGGTCCATCGCATGCGACCCGGGTTCCACGCCCGAAAGAGTGCCCGCGAGCGGCACTACCGGTATGTCATTGGAACCGACTCGGCGTCCCGCTCTCCCTTTCGGCGCCCTTACGAATGGGCCTTGGCACGCCCGCTCGATCTCGGGGCCCTCGAGGCAGCGGCGAAACCCATCCTCGGCGAGCACGACTTCAGCGCGTTCGCCGCCAAGGGAACACCACGGCCGCACTACCGATGCCGGGTTCGGGTTGCATCCTGGGCCATCCGTCGGGACTGGCCTGGTGTCACGCTGAATATCGCGTCCGACCGGTTCCTGCATCACATGGTGCGCATGCTAGTGGGCACCATGGTCGATATCGGGT